>CAJYHH010000132.1 GCA_913773825.1 Candidatus Sericytochromatia bacterium
CAAAGCCAAAGAAGCCAAAATGGCCGCTCTGGCGGTCTCTGTTCTGACCCTTTTACTGAGCATCAGCGCCTGGGCTCAGGTTAAACCCGAAGGTGGCATGCAGCTGAGCCAAAAGCTGCCCTGGTTGCCTTCAATGGGGATTGAATATTCGGTAGGCGTTGATGGCATCAGCCTCTTTCTGGTGCAGCTCGGCGCGTTGTTTACACTGCTGGCAATGTTTTATGGCTGGCAGCAGATCACGCGCTCTGCAGGACGTTTTTACGGTCTGCTGCTGATTTTTGAAGCAGGCGTCATGGGCACATTACTTTCGCTCAACCTGTTCCAGTTTTATTTATTCTGGGAGCTGATGCTGATTCCGATGTATTTCCTGATCGGCATCTGGGGTGGCGAAAACCGCATCCGTGCTGTGACTCGCTTTGTGGTTTTCACCATGACCGGTTCACTGGTCCTGCTGTTAAGCATGCTCTATCTGGGTGCCCAGCATCAGGCCATGACAGGCACCTGGTCACTGGATATTGCGACATTGGCTCAGCTGAAGTTACCCCAGACACCACTTGTTGATCTGCTGTTCTTTGGTTTTGCCCTGGCGTTTTTAATCAAGATTCCTGTTTTCCCTCTACATACCTGGCTGCCTGAGACTTATACCCAGGCTCCGCCGGTTGTGACATTCCTGCTTTCAGGCGTGATGGCCAAAATGGGTGTGTATGGCTTTATTCGGATTCCCGGCACTTTGTTTGCTGACTCCCTTGAACGCTGGGCGCCTGTGCTCTCAGCCTGTGCAGTGATCGGCATTCTTTATGGTGCTTTGTTAGCCCTGGGTCAGGATGAAATTAAACGTCTGCTAGCTTATTCTTCTGTATCTCATCTGGGCTTAATTGCTCTGGGTGTCTTCAGCTGGAACACCACCAGCCTCGAAGGCGTGGTGTATCACATGATCAATCACGCGGTCGCCACAGGTGCACTGTTCTTGCTGGCTGGTCTTTTAGAAGAACGCGGAATTACCCGCATTTCTCAGCTCACAGGGCTGGCATCTAAAGCACCCGCTTATGCTGTGTTGTTCTTGCTGATGACTTTTGCCTCAATTGGTGTTCCAGGTCTTAACGGCTTTATTGGTGAATTTACAATTCTGCTTGGTGTCTCAGCGCGTTCAGCAGCAATGACTTTACTAGCCGCGCTGACGCTGATTTTCTCAGCAGGTTATATGCTCTGGTTAACTCAGCGTCTGCTGTTTGGTCCCGCACCGTCAGAAGACATGTTGCCTGAACCCCCTACCTTGGCAGCACCTCGTCTGGCCGCTGTTTTGCCTCTGGCCGCAATCGCGATAATTATGGGTCTTTATACCCAGCCCTTTATGAGCTTGATCACGCCAGCCGTTCAGCAAAACCTGAGCCAGCAAAAATCACCTGTCCACGCACAGGTTCAGGAGGCCAATCATGGATAAGCTCATGCTGGTCTTACCCTTTGTTCCTTTATCTCTAGCGATTATTTTTGGCATCAGCCAGCTCTTAATGCAGGTCTTTGTACCCGCTGAGCGACGCGTCTGGCTCAGCTATGTCGGGATGCTGGAAATGTCTTTTTTAGGTCTGGCAACTGTACTCTGCTATACCGGCCGTGCCTATCTGCCAGGCTTAAGCCCAGCGGATCAAAATGTGGCTCTGCAGTCATATAGCTTCCTTGACGGTTTTGCGCTGTTTTTCTATCTGCTGCTGATTGCTGCGGGCTTTGTAACCATTTTGTCCTCCTCGTTTTACTTAGAACGTGAAGGACTGCCCAAAGGTGAGTATTATTCACTGATCTTTTTCTCATTAGCAGGCATGATGATTCTGGCCAGTGCCGGAGATCTGATGACCCTGTTTGTGGGTTTAGAGATCATGTCGATGGCGGTGTATATTCTGGTGGGTTATCGCCGCAACAGCGAGCGTTCAAACGAAGGGGCGTTTAAGTACTTTTTGTTGGGCTCAATGGCATCCGCGATTTTGCTTTATGGCATTGCCTTAACCTATGGCACCACTGGAACCGTTGACCTGCAAGGTATTCAGCGCTTTTACTCATCTAACTCGATGGGCCCGCTGGGTGGCGTAGGCTTATTACTCCTGCTGGGTGGCCTGGCGTTTAAAGTCTCAGCTGTACCTTTTCATAACTGGGCACCTGATGCTTATGAAGGCGCTCCAATGCCGATTACAGGCTTTATGGCAACCGCTGTTAAAGCAGCTGCTTTTGCTCTGCTGCTCAAAGTTTTGGGCGAAGCCTTTATTGTCGTTCGCAGCTACTGGGTCGAAGCCGTTATGGCTCTGGCAGCAGTCACGATGATCACCGGCAACGTCCTGGCATTTGTACAGCAGAACATCAAGCGTATGCTCGCTTACTCCAGCATTGCTCACACGGGCTATTTGCTAATGGGTGTTGCCTCGCTCACGCTTGATGGCGAAAGCCAGGTTCGCGCAGCGATTCTGTACTATCTGTTTATCTACGTCATGAGTTCATTGGGGGTGTTTTTAGCCCTGACTTATCTCAGCAGCAAAGATGAAGCGGTTCAAAACATTGATGACTTCGCCGGTCTGTCTAAAGCACATCCGTTTAGTGCTTTAATGCTGGCTTTGTTTATGTTCTCCTTTATTGGTGTCCCGCCGCTGGGAGGCTTTTTCGCCAAGTATTTCCTGTTTGGCGAAGCGCTGCGTCAGCAGCAAACCCTACTGGTTGCCTTTGCAATTCTGAACAGCATTCTGTCGGTTGCCTATTACCTGCGGATTGTGGGCGTGATGTATCTTAAAGAGCCTGTGGCCTTCTGGAACACCCCACTGCCTCAGCGTCCGGCTTCGATTGCGTTTATGCTGGGACTGAGCGGTATTATCACCATTTGGGCCGGATTTGGTCCCGTCAACCTGCTGGGCTTGATTCCGGGACTGATGCCGCTGGTAGAATGGCTTAAAATTGCGACGGTCATGTAAAAACAATCAGCCAAAATCAGGCTAAAGAACCCTTTCTCTTAGCGACCTAAGGACGAAAGACAAGAAGATAACTTCAGTCTTTCGTCCTTTGTCTTTTGCATCAATTCTTTTCATTTTTTTGTCTTCTATTCACAGTCTGATTGATCTATTTGTCGATTGGCTCCCTGCTATAATGAGCTTAAAGAATTCAAATATTCAAATAAATTAAGGAATCCGATATGCCTACTCCACGCATTGTAATCATCGGGGGCGGCTTCGGCGGACTGTATACGGCCCAGCATCTGAAGCACGCTCCTGCCCAGGTTACACTGATTGACCGACGCAATTTTCATTTGTTTCAGCCTCTCCTTTATCAGGTTGCAACGGGTGGCCTCTCACCAGCCAATATTGCCGCCCCTTTACGCTCGATTCTTAAGCGCCAGCGCAACACAGAAGTCTTGCTTGCAGAAGTCATGAACATTGACCCCGCTGCTCAACGGATCGATTTTGCTGATGGCGAAAGCATCAACTATGATTATCTCGTTGTCGCCACGGGTGCCAGCCATAATTATTTTGGCAATGATCAATGGTCTCAATTTGCTCCGGGTCTGAAGTCTATTGAAGACGCAACTGAAATCCGCCGCAAAGTCCTGATGGCATTTGAAACTGCTGAGCGTGAGCCTGATGCCGAGCGCCGCAAAGCTTTGCTACGCTTTGTTGTAGTGGGTGGTGGCCCCACCGGCGTTGAACTAGCAGGCACCCTGGGCGAAATCTCACGCGAAACCCTCAAACACGACTTCCGCCACATTAATCCAGCAGACGCTGAGATTCTGCTGGTTGAAGCCCTCGATCGCATTTTGACACCCTATGATCCTTCTCTTTCTGAAAAAGCGAAGCAACAGCTTGAAGATCTGGGCGTTAAAGTCATGCTCAAAACCATGGTGACAGATATTCAGGCCAACTCTCTGCGTCTAAAACACGGTGAGAGCGAGCAAACACTCGAAACTTATAATATCCTCTGGGGCGCTGGTGTTCAGGCTTCACCGCTGGGTGCTGTACTTAACAGAGCAACGGGAGTAGCCCTTGACCGTGCTGGGCGCGTGACGGTTGAGCCTGACATGAGTATTCCGGGACATCCCAATTTGTTTGTGATTGGCGATATGTCTCTGTTTCTGCATCAGACTGGCAAACCACTGCCGGGCGTAGCCCAGGCCGCTATGCAGCAGGGCAAATATGTCGCCAAACTAATTCAGACACGTCTCAGTCAGCCTAACCACACACCAGCGCCGTTCAGCTACTACGATAAAGGCTCGATGTCGACCATTGGACGTTCTAAAGCGGTCGCGCAAACGGGTAATCTGAAGTTCAGCGGCTGGATTGCCTGGATGATGTGGCTATTTATTCATGTGCTGTTTCTCGTGCGCTTCGAAAACCAGATTTTGGTCTTGCTGCAGTGGTCAGGCAACTACTTTACCCGTAACCGTTCAGCTCGCCTGATCACCGGTGAACACCACGAACTTTTACCCGAAGTCAGTCGTGCTATCCCAGCACCTGAATCAGCTAAAGATCGTATCAAGGATCCAGCAGTTGAATCGACCCAACAAAGTCGAATCTGAAGCGCGTTTAGGTAAACCCCAGTGAGCATGGGCTTCCGGTATGATGGTATCGGCAGATGCTCAGAAAGGAAGCCCATGATTTCTCAGGTAACCCTCGACATGATTCTTCAGGCTCGCGAGATCGTCAATCGTACAGCTCGCGTTACCCCCTTACTTTCCTCAACTCAGTGCACAGAATTACTGGGTCAGCCCGTACACTTTAAGCTTGAAAATCTTCAGCGCACAGGCTCATTCAAAATTCGCGGTGCCGGTTTTAAACTGGCCCGGCTCGCGGCGGAAGGCCAAACGCGCGCTGTAATGGCTATTTCTGCTGGCAATCATGCTCAGGGTGTAGCGTTAGCTAGCCGTCTCAACGGGATTCAATCCACCGTATTTATGCCTGAGAACGCGCCCCTTTCTAAAATTCAGGCTACAAAACGCTATGGCGCAGAAGTACTCTGCCGTGGCCTGACTTTTGAAGAAACCCGTCAGCATGCCATGGAATGGCTGAATGAAAATCCCGTTGAGTTTGTTAGCCCCTTTGATGATGATGATATCATCACGGGTCAAGGCTCTTGCGGGCTTGAAATTCTTGAGCAATTGCCCACTGTTCAGACAGTTGTCGTGCCGGTTGGGGGTGGCGGCTTGATTTCCGGTATGGCGATTGCGATCAAATCGCTTAAGCCAGATGTGCGGATTATCGGTGTGCAGACTGAATCAGTTCCGTCATTGGTTGAGTCATTTAAAAAGGGCAAAATTGTCCACCCTATTCATAAACCGACATTGGCTGACGGCATCGCTATTAAGCAGCCAGCTGAACGCAATTACGAGCTGATTCGCCACTATGTCGATGAGATGATTACGGTCAGCGAAGAAGCGATTAGTCGGGCTTTGTTTTTTGCTATTCAATATAAACACATCATCGCTGAAGGAGCGGGTGTTGTTGGCTTAGCCGCTCTATTAGAAGGTAAAATTCAAGCCACTGGTCCAACAGTAGTTGTGATTAGTGGCGGTAATATTGATGTTAAGCTGCTCGATTCGATTATCAATAAAGGCATGCTCGAAAAAGGGCGCTTTTTGATTTTCCGGACGCTAATTGAAGATACACCGGGTAATCTCAAAAAAGTTCTTAATCTGCTCGCTCAGCACAAAGCTAATGTTCTGCATATTCAGCATGCCCGTTTCCGTTCAAATATCCCGCTCAGCAGCACGGAAATTGAAGTTGAGCTTGAGACTCGCGATGCAGAACACGCCGAAGAAATTCTGAGTGCCTTAAACGCCAAAGGTTATCAGGTTCAGCGTCTCTAAAACGACTAACATCAAGTCTCTAAAACCCTTCAGGGCTGGCTGATCAGCAAAAGGCATACTAAGATAGGTCAGAGGTTCACATGACCTTGATTCGCCAGCACCTGAAAGGGATCTGATATGTTCCGGAATCTGTTTTTACAGTTCTCTGTTATCTGTTTCAGTCTGATGTTATCAGGTGCTGCGCTTGCAACATCGCCAGAGCAGAAACCAGAAACCTTGCCGGATCTAGAGCGTGAGCGAATCAGCTATGGCCTGAGTGTTGTTAGTCAACTTGAAAAAATCTGGCCGCTGACCAGCCATAAAAAAGCCTGTCTGATCTTGTTTGGCCAAACCAGTCAGTGGCTTTTAAACTGTGAAAATCCTTATCCAGGCCTCAAGCTTGTACCTGAGCAACTCTTTGCTGGGCAAAGCGTCTATTGGAGCAATCAGCCCTTAATCTTACCGCATGCACATCTGCCTTATGATCAAGCAGCCAGCAAGATTGTCGGTCAGGCTTTAGTCTATCCAAATCGGCCTGAATTTGCAGCTTATCGCCAACAGCCCTGGCTGCTGATTCAACAGCTGGATGATTTACGCATGAACCATCCTGCTTTTACAGACTCTGATACCCAGGAATGGCTCTCGATTATGGTTCATGAGCTGTTTCATGCTTTGTTTCAGATGCCCGAAGCCAGTATTGTTGCCGAACTTGCCAAAGCAGAACAACAGCCCAATCGCTTTGTCACCCAAGAGCCACTTAAGGCGCTTTATAACCATAATCCTGAGCTGCAAAAGCTACTTAAACAAGAACATCAACTCTTAGCAAATGCTCTCAGCCAACCTGAGCTCAGCCCTAATAAAGCCCGTCAGGTGCTTCAAGAATGGCTCAAGCTCTACCAGCAGCGCCTGAATCTTTGCAGCAGCTGTCTTGACGGACAATACCGTCACTGGGATGCCTTCTGGACTTTTTTAGAAGGAGCAGCTCGTTATGTTGAAAGTAAACTACTGTTAGATCCTGTCCTACAGGGAAATGTCTCTCAAATAAACCAGACAGATCCCTTGTTTAATGCTTTTGCCACAACTCGCGGTAAAGGCTATGCCGCTCTACCAGAATCCAATCGCGCCATTGGGCAGACTTATTACTATGCAATCGGCATGCATTTAGCTTTTGTGCTGGATCAGATTGATCGCAAATGGCCTCAGCGTGTCTTTTTACAGCCTAACTGGCTAATTGGTTTAGCCGAGTCTGAAGCATCTAAAGCAGTAGATTAAAAGATTTTAGTTAAATCTCTTCAATCTCAAATGAGGCGATTACTCTCACTGTTACACGCAGCATCAACGAGAGTCGTTAATCATTCAGCTTGCGGCCTTCTGTCGACCTGTGGTGGCAATAAAATCAGCTGAATTTAGATTGATCTCTAGAATTCTTGCAAAAATGGCCGATTGACAACTTGATAAAGCTGACGTATAACTAAAGCATCCGGATGAAGTTCACCCATCCCGAAATGAATCACCCAAGTTTCAGTTAAATTTCCGCATAGAAATAAGATTTTCATATGTGGAGACCTGTTTACGTTATTTTGGCACTCAAACAGACCTTTTATATCCTTTAGCGGTTTGTTTCAAGCTGTCAAAAATTACGCCGAGACTGGCGTTAAAGCCAGTCTAATACAGCTTTGATTATTTTAGGAATCCTCTTGCAGATAGCGACTCGCCCCTTCAATCCTGAAGGGGTTTTTTATTGGAATAGCCAGTGACTAGTAGCTGACAGCTTGTGGCTTTAAAACAAAGAAGCCGACCTAATAGGCCGGCTATCTTATCAAACTCTTTTGTCTTTTTGCTACTGGCTACAAGCCACTAGCTACCAGCGCCCGCATATGCGGGCTCCAGCGCTTTATCGATCACGCCGCCGCCAAGCAGCATGTCATCTTGATCATAAAAGACGGTGATCTGACCAGGTGAAATAGCGCCCTGGGGCACTTCAAACCAGATCCGGGCACTGTCTTCGCCAAAGGGCTCAATCCGGGATTTGACCAGATCTGAGCGATAGCGAATGCGTACACGAGCTTCAAATGGCTCAGTGGGCGGGTTAATGGCAGACCAATTAATGCCATGAGCCACCAGACCAGTTGAATAAGTCTGTTCACGAGTGCCGACAATGATGCGATTATTGTCAGCATCAATGCTTAAGACAAACAAGGGCTGTTCACTGGCAATGCCCAGACCTTTACGCTGGCCAACCGTGTAATGCACGATGCCTTCGTGTTTGCCGAGGACTTTGCCGTCAATGTCGACAATATCGCCACCAGCGATTTTTTTCTGGTAGTGATTGCGCCAGAAATCATTCAGGCTATCACCAACAAAGCACAGGTCCTGGCTGTCAGGTTTATTCACAACGGGCTCAAGGCCTAATTCTAAAGCCAGTTTACGAGTGTCTGCTTTGGCATAGCTGCCCATTGGGAACATCAGCTGACTGAGCTGCTGCTGGCTCAGGCGATAGAACATATAGGTCTGATCTTTATTGGCATCCAGACCACGATACAGCTGATAGCGCTGCAGGTCATCGTTATAGTTCAGGCGCACATAGTGGCCTGTTGCCATTTTATCGACTTCCATTTCGTTCTGAACAGCGTTCCAGAGATGATGGAATTTCATCTTATAATTACAGGTTGGGCAGGGGTTCGGCGTCTTACCGGTGACATAAGAATTGACAAAAGGATTTACAACTTCTTGAGTAAATTCTTCAATCAGATTATAAACGCGGTGTTCGATGCCAAGGTGTTTGGCGACCCATTCCGCATGTTCGAGAGCGTCACCAGAACAGCATTTGCTGCCTTCCCAGATCATCATCGTGACGCCGACGACTTCATGTCCGGCTTTTTTCAGCAGCGCAGCGGCGACGGAGCTATCGACGCCACCGCTCATTCCGACTGCAATACGCATGAGATGGGTCTCCTTGGTTTCTATTTTTAGCGAATTAGCTAAGAAATTTAGCTTAATTTTCCAGCTAATATGGGGTGGGATTTCGGGCGAATTCCGGCCTCTATTTTAGCATGTGCGGCCGGGACTCAGGATAGAGGAAAGCTGAGCTAGCAAAGTCTAGCGTTGATGAGTTCTGAGAGATTTGTTTAGAGAGATTTGTGAGTCAGAAGAAATTCACGCGGTTAAACTCGCCAAACGTCCGTTTGCGGCTTATCCTGAAGCTATGTCTTTTCTGATTCAGTCTTCAGTTCCTTATAGTGAGCATTTTGGCTGGGAGCTAAGCCGCCAGGCTTATGCCTCAGCGGGTTTGGCCAGTTGGCTGGATGGCCCGATGCCTTACCAGATTACCGGCAATATTAGCTTTGCTCTACAGCAGGCACGCGTCTTGCTGGCCTCACTTGAACACTTAGCACCTAACCGTCTGCAAACCATCCACGTGCTTGAATTAGGCGCTGGCACCGGCTTATTTGCCTGGCATTTTATTCAGGCTTTTACCCAGCTCTGCCACCAAGCCAATAAACCGTTTAGATTGCGTTATCTGCTGACAGACCCTGTGCGTGAGAATCTTGAAACCCTTAGCCAAAACCCTTATTTTCAGCCTTTAATCGCAGCTGGCACATTAGAATTAGCCTGGGCAGATCTCGAAGATGTCACTCTTTTTAACCTGGACCAATTACCGCTTCCAGTCCCTGAACTACATCTGCTCACCCTCAGCTATGTGCTGGGTCATCAGCCTTTTCACCTGCTTGAAGCACGTGATGGCCAGGAGCATGAATACCTGATCAGCAGTCAGATTGACTCCCCAACTAGTTTTGAAGCCCTTTTATCTGACTCATCACCCCTTGATGAGTTGATTTTCGAAACAGAATCACTGGTCAGCCATCTTTATTTTGAGGCCGATAAACGCCGGCGCATTTTGCTTGAAAGCCTGCTTAATCTCTGGCCTGAGCGCAAAATGATGTACGCTCGCGATGCTTTTATAGGCTTATGTGCCTGGGCGAAACATTTAGCCCCAAACGGCATCATGCTGCTCTCAGATAAAGCCTGGGTTGATACAGAACGCAGTCCTGCTTATCCTGAGCCCTCACGACACGGCCCACATCTGGTCTGGCCAGCTCATTATCCTTTCCTGGCGGCCTGGCTCAACTGTCATGGCCTCAAAACCTTACATACTCATAATCCGCTCTGGCCTTTACATACCCTGATGGCTGTAAAAGGAATAGTTTCTGAGTCACTGCTCAAGAACTTTACTCATGAATTTGAATTACACAATCGCAATCTTTATGCAGCAGAATTGGCTGATAGTGCTGAACAGGCTAATGACTGCGGCGATTTACGCAAAGCGGCTTTGTTACTGACACAGGCACTTGAATATCGGCCAGGTGATGCCAGACTACAGCATCGTCTGATTGCGTGCCTGATTGAGCAACAGGCTTTTGATCAGGCTGAAGCAGCGCTAAATCAGCCTGTGATTGATTTATTTAACGAGTATGATTTTGCTTTTCAGCGCGGCCAGGTTGCCCTGTTTAAATCTGATTACAGTCAAGCCTGTCTGCAATTTGCCAAATCCATGCTTCAGGCAGGCTCTGATCCCGCCACTCACTATAATCTCGGATTAAGCCTGATGATGGCTCAACAGCCCGAAAAAGCCAAAATCCAGTTTCAGGCAGCTTTAGTTCTTGACCCCGATCACCAGCTAGCCCAAATGGCCCTTAAAAGCTGGCAAGAAACTTTTGGTGATTAACTCGCACCCTCTGCACACATCACCACTCAGACAATCATTAAAAATCCTTGTAGAGTCAACCGGCTGGTTGCCTCTACAAGGAACCTAGGCAACTAAGACTGTTTACCAGCCTTCTTTGCTTTTTCCATAAAGTCACGCACGTCCGTCCATTCGTCATAACCTTGTTTGACCTGAGCGGGTGCTTTATCAATATTGGCGTAGAGATTATTCAGACTGCTGCTCAGTTCTGCATTGCCCTGGGTAAAGCCTTTAATCAGCTCCTGCCAGCGCTGCTGCCAATCAGGTAGTAAACGCTGAACCTCTTCAGATCCAGGATCCTGATGCATCTGGCTGCGAATTTCAGCAAACAGATCCGCCCAGGCCTGAGCCCCTTGTTGAGCTTCGTCAGGATTGGCTTGCTGACGTTGTTTTAAGGCCTCAAGCTGTTCTGGGCTATAAAATTGGCTTACCCATTCTTGTGACTGTTTCATTTGGATCACCTCCATAATTTTGAACAATAAATCAGGTTCAGGAGCCTGCTTGGCTGCCAACTGGGCCTCTACCGCTTCAATCGTTTCCACAGCCTGGGTCAGTTCTTTAAGTCGAGCTTGTAAAGCCTGCTTTTGCTGACGCAAACAGTGACCGAGCTCAAAACCAGGGTCTACCAAAATCCGATGAATATCTTCAAGCGGCAATCCCAAGGCTTTAAGCGTCAAAATCTGCTGTAGCTGCATCAAAGCCTGCTGGCCATAGAGCCTGTAACCCGCTTCTGTATAATCCGAAGGGCTTAATAAACCCATCTGGTCATAGTGATGTAAGGTCCGAACGGTCACACCCGCTTTGCGAGCCAGTTCACCCACCGTCCAGGCTATTGCACTTGTCATAGCAGCCTCCTAAAATCAGTCATACAAATGCAAAAAGGTGATCACCCAGACAGCCTGCGCTGCCTCATATGTTTCTACATTTGTTTAACTGTTCTCAGCTTAAAGCCTGACGTTAGGGAGGGGTCAAGAGCGATGCTTCGCATCGCGTTTTGGGTGGTGAGTTTAAATACTAAGACCATTGAAGCTTCTTTGCCTTTTGTCTTAAACCCAAAATCCACCACTCATAACTCATAACTCACCACTGGCGCCTCCGGCGCCATCACAGACTCCCCTTAGGCATCAGGTTTACGATGGCTTTATAATGCACTAATCCTAGGCCTACGACGGAGTTGTAAAAGACCATGAGTGCCCATCTGAATGAATGGCTGAACCTAATTTTGCGCTGGCTACATCTAGTGGCGGGGATCGCCTGGATCGGCAGCTCTTTTTACTTCGTCTGGCTTGATAGCCATCTTGAACCCCCCAAAGAAAACAAGCCTGACGTTGAAGGTGAGCTCTGGATGGTTCACAGCGGCGGCTTTTATCTGGTCGAAAAATACTTGATTAAGCCAGGCTGGGTACCCGATAAACTTCACTGGTTTAAGTGGGAAGCCACCTTTACTTGGATTACAGGCTTTTTCCTACTCGGCGTCGTTTATTACATGGGCGGAGCCATGTATCTGATCCGCCCGGATGCGCCTCTGCATAAACACGCAATCATGGCGATTGGCCTGCTTTTACTACCAGTTGGCTGGCTGGTTTATGACCTGCTCTGGAAATATGTTTTTGCCAATGCAGCCAAAGTTGGTGCTGCTGTTTCTTACTTGCTTACGATTGGCGTTGCTTATGGCCTGAGCCATATTCTTAGCGGTCGGGCGCTGTTTATTCACATCGGCGCACTGTTTGGTACCTTGATGGTCGCCAACGTCTGGATGCGAATTTTGCCAGCCCAGCAAAAAATGATCGATGCCACCCAACGTGGCGAAACCCCAGACTACACCCCTGGTAAACGCGCTAAACAGCGCTCGATGCATAATAACTACATGACGCTACCTGTGCTGTTTATGATGGTTTCTAATCATTTCCCCAGCACCTATGGTAATCAGTACAACTGGTTAGTTTTAGCTGGCATGATTTTAGTCGGTGCGGGCATTCGCCACTTTATGAACGTGCGCACACCTTTTAGCCGCTTTACCCTGACAGCGGCGATTGCTGGTGCCTTTGCTCTGTTCTTTTACACCAAACCCGCAGACTTGCCGCCAGCAGCGGTTCAGCAAGGCAACACACCCGCCCAGACCGTTACGTTTTCACAGGTTCAGCCGATTTTCCAGAATCGCTGTGCCACCTGCCATTCAGCTAAACCAACAGATGATGTCTTTAAAACGGCTCCCCTGGGCGCAATGTATGACACACCTGAGCAGATTAAAGCTTATGCCGACAAAATCAAAACCCGTGCAGTAGTCTCTAAAGACATGCCGCTTGGCAATAAAACCGGCATGACTGATGACGAACGTAAAATGATCGGCGAATGGATCGCTGGCGGCCTAAAAGACTAAAACCTTTAAAGTATTTGCTAAACAAAGAGCCTGTCAAATGATGACAGGCTCTTTGTTTATTTATCGATTAGGCTTGTAGTCTAGGTTTTAGACTTCACCCATGGTCTGAATGTGGTTGCCACCAGCTGTCTGTTCAGCCTGGGCTTTGCCGTTTTTATGGCCATTTTTATGACCAACAGTCTGCTTTTCAGTCTGTTGATGTTTGCCAAAGCCCAGCTGTTCAACAAAACTGGTGAACTGGTGCTGGAGTTTACCCAGGATGGGTTCATGAGGTTGCTGACTGGTCTGTTTGTCTGTTTGTTTTTCAGTAGTCTGCTCAGGTTTAAAATACTGGCTGATCATTTCACGGTTTTTAGCACCGTTTTTGCCCAGCAGCAGGACACCGGCTACAACCGGAATACTGAGCAGCAGCAGACCAGTAAACAGACCAGGGCCTGCTGAACGGGTCTGACCGAAATGGTTAAAATTACGATCGATCCCCTTCTGAAAGCCTTTGTAATTACGGTCGATGCCCTTCTGCAAGCCTTTGTTAACCTGACGGACCTGTTTGTTAATTCCTTTGATCTGCTTACGAATGGTTTTGTTCATCTGAGTCATGTGCATGGTTTGCTTTCCTCCCTTAGCTGGCACGCTGAAAGCAATTTTTTCAGCGCGATTAATTAATACATATGAATCTTATGTACTTAAACTAACATGGAGGACGCGCCCAACTCTATTCAAAAATGGGCCAAAAGCATATAAATGAGATTAAAAGTTAAAAGGCTGAGTTTATTTGTTGCTGATAATTAAACACATCAACCGTACAGCACAAGCTGACAGCAACGCCTTCACAAATCCCGCTATCTA
>CAJYHH010000133.1 GCA_913773825.1 Candidatus Sericytochromatia bacterium
AGCCAGATTAAATCCCGCTTTTTAGGCTCCGTCAGCCATGAATTACGCACCCCTTTAAATGCGATTATTGGGTTTTCCAATCTGGTTTTAACCGGCAAGGGCG
This sequence comes from Candidatus Sericytochromatia bacterium, assembly GCA_913773825.1. GTDB lineage: Bacteria > Cyanobacteriota > Sericytochromatia > UBA7694 > UBA7694 > CAJYHH01. Next base: position 104 of record CAJYHH010000133.1, read on the forward strand.
GGACGCTCAGTCCCCAGCAACAGCACTACTTAGAGCGGGTTCACGACAACTCGATGCATTTATTAGCCTTAATTAACGATGTTTTAGATATCTCTAAAATTGAATCGGGCACCGTTGAGATTAAGCTCGAAGCTTTACCGATTCGTTCTTTTTTGGAAAGCGTACTAGAACCCTTACAGCTGGCGGCTTCCCGTAAACATATTGAGCTTAAACTCGAAATAGACCCACAAACCCCAGCTGAATGTAAAAGCGACCCGGACCGGCTGCGTCAGATCATCAGCAATCTGGTCAATAATGCCCTCAAATTTACGCCCACCGGCAGCGTCACGGTGCGCTGGCGCCATAACCAGACCCCAGGCTTTCCAATTGCACTGGAAGTCCAGGACACGGGCATCGGGATTGCCAAAGAAGACCAGAAAAAAATCTTTGAGGCCTTTACCCAGGTCCACCACGGCCCTTATGCCGGCACGGGCTTAGGCCTCTCAATCTGTCACTCTCTATGCTTTGTACTCGGTTATCAGATTGAGCTTGAAAGTGCGCCAGGTCAGGGTTCGCTGTTTAGGGTGCTGATGAACGAGGGGTGAGAGCCCGACGAGGTCGGGCGTTTAGAAGGATTGTGTTCGGCTTGCCAAACGGTTTAGAGGAAACAAATACTTTTTCTCCCAACTAAACCAGGCACGCAGTGCCTACAATCCAGCCCTGTAAGGGCGACTAAACACCCGCAAAGCGGGTTCAAACCTTCTCCAACATCCACACCACCACATCTATCCGGCGCACAAAATGCAGCAAGGGCTCACCCTTTAACTCAAGTCCAATGGGCAAGGTCATGGTATTAAGCGAAAACTCAGCTTGAGCTGGCTGTAAAGGCCAGGGAGCATGCTGAATTTCACCGCGCCAGAGAGTGGCATCTGGACCTAAGCCATTTGAGGCATAAAGGCAATAGCGCTCACTGAGCCAGTTTTCGAGGCTGCCGGGCTGGCTGTAATAAATCGGGCCCCTTGGCCGATAACGCCCGTTTAAACGAGCGGGATGGGCATGGCTGTGAGTGCGCTGACTGCGATAATAAATCCAGTTATCACGCTCTTGCAAACTCATATTGGCATCATAATAAGGCAAATGAAAACCGACTCGAGCGGCCCTGACCGCAACAGGATTTGCCGCATCCAGGCTAAAAAACCAGACGCCCGATTTTTTGCCGTCTGTGACATAGGTGCGCACATTCAGTTCAGGGAACGCAGAGAGCCAGGGCAGCGGCGGCACAAAGCGCGGTGAGACGTTTTTCATGCGAAACGGCACCACGCCAATCCAGGCTTTACCCTCAAAGGTCTCAAGCTCTAAACCCGGCGGAATCACAGGCCGCAAGTGCTCAGGCTCAACCGGCCAATGCGCAAAGAGTAAATCCAGCCAGCTCTGACTCATCACCCAGGGCCGCTGCGGCATCGGCCAGGGACGGTGTTGGGTTTGGGAGGTAATAGCGGAAAGATTC
>CAJYHH010000134.1 GCA_913773825.1 Candidatus Sericytochromatia bacterium
GTCCAGACATTGGCCTTGATGTTAAAACGCTCATTAATGGAGCGGGTGTTTTGAATAAAATTAGACTTAAACTGGCTATAGGGCTGTGTTCCCGTGCGGCCTTTGCCAATGCCTGCCATAAAGTGAACCTGGCGAATGGCAATACTGGTGAGCTGGCCTAAGCCGCCAGCACCGGTATGGGAGCGGGCCCGAGGGTTAATTCCGCCGCTTTCGTGGGCATAAAGCGCCAGCATCATCTTGGGATCTACGCCAAAGGCGCTAGAGGCACTGTCGAGTTCACGGGCAATTTCATACATTTGTGCTGGAGTTGTACGGCTGCGGCTGACATTGCCGCGCTCAGCATAAAAAGCCTGGTAGTTTTGCATGGCGTTAAAGAGTTGCTGGGCGCGTGGGTTTAAACCTGCGGCATCAACTGGAGCCGTGACCGGAGCTGTGACGGGCTGCTGGGGTTTAACAGGAGCCGGCTGGTTGGGTTTGGCGCTGATTGGAATATGTAAAATCATGCCAGGCTGCAGGGCATCAGGATCTTTCAGCTGATGGCGATTGGCTTTAAAGATGTCCATGTAGCGCTCAGAATCGCCGAGGGTGTCCAGGGCAATACTGCTGAGATTATCGCCGCGACGAACGGTGTAATTGCGGTGAGGCGCATCAGGAGAAATCGGTTGAACCGGGCCGACATCATCGGGATCGCTGACTGGCGGCTTTATGCCAGCGGGTAAAGGGATTCGCAGCTGGGTGCCAATGGCCAGATCGTCAGGGTTACGCATGACGTTGCGGTTGGCTTTAAAGATCTCCAGGTTTTTGTCAGCATCACCTAAATACCGCTCAGCCAGCATGCTGAGGTTGTCACCCCGTTTGACTTTATGAATAAAAGACTGAACTTCAAACGAGACTGAGACAGAGGCTGTATTAGCTGTGGGCTGAGTGGGGCCGAGCTTAAGCTGATCAGCTGCGGCCTCAGGGGCTGATTCCGATGCAGGGGGCGTTAGAGCGGCCTGGGGTGCCGCTTGTGGGAGCGGTCCCAGCAAAGGGCTGACAGACTGGAGATTAGGCATGATAAAACACATCCTTAATGCTTGAAGCTTTTGCATGACACATAACGGGCAAAAGCAAAGGGTGTCTTAATTGTAGCCGATTATCAAGTCAGACTTGCCCGCTCAACTTCACGATCCGCCAAGAGAGTCAGTTGATTGTGAGCTTGGTTAAATGTCCATTTGGAAAGAATTTTACTAAAAAATCCTGTTTCCAGGGCTTATCTCAGATCCAGGCGAGACAGCATTTTTGTTTGATTTTTTTTGAATTGGATCAGTTGTTGGGCGCTACGCTGCAAACTATTTTGGGGCTGGGCCGTTGGGTTTGTCGTCATCACCTGTTGCGATGAGGTCAAACCGAGTGAATAGTCAGTTAAAATCATAACCGGTTCCGGCATCGGGCGGATCGGCTTTTGAATCAGGGTTTTGCGAGTCAGAATCGGTTGAGCAGTGGGGCAATGATCAGATGTGTGAAGGAACATAGTGCGACCTCTTTGCGTAACAAACATGGTTGTCAATCAGACTCTTTTGAATTTATACACCTTGATCCAGGCATTTTCTAGTTCTGAATATTGAATTTTATGCCCATCTTTATTGAGCTTTTATATTCCTTGTTTTTCTCTGGCTTTTGAGCAAGCTGAGAGCTGGATCCGAAGCAGATCAAGCCTGATTAGCCAGCATGCAATTGAAGCTGGCTAATCAGACATGGCAATATAAAGTAAGGAATCGAAAGGGTCACCAGGTGAGACAAGAGCTGATTATTGCCTTTTTAACGGGTGGATTGGTCATGGGCGGTACGACGGCGGGAGTAGGCTACTTGGTTATGAGCGGCACAAGTGCCGAAAATGCTCGCTTGCAGTC
>CAJYHH010000135.1 GCA_913773825.1 Candidatus Sericytochromatia bacterium
TGATTATCTAAAGCCTGTCGTAAGCGAGCGGTGGTTCTGGCAGGTTCAATCACATGGCTGAGATCACCGTTGACGTCATAAGCAACGCGAAAATGTTCAGGCTTAAAACTGCCCGTGCCGTGGGCGCCTTCTTCAGCTGTAGGGGTGCGTTCATTACGAATCTGGCCATTGATCATGTCATAAATCAGCTCTTGCTGGCTTTCAAACCAGATATCCACTTCCAGGCTGCGATCAGGCTGGGGGCTAAAGCGCAATTTACAGCGGGTGCGGGTTTCGAGCCAGGTTTGCTCAGCGCCTGGCGTGAGCTGCATAGCGGTGCGGTCCAGCTTGGTTTTATAAAGATAATTGAGTTCACGGGGCTCTTTCAGGCTAATCCGCATCGACACTGCTGGACTTGATACCCGGCTGGCAATCGGCAGGGGAGTTAAAAGCGCTGTTGGGGTTGAAGCCGGAAACGGAGTGGGTGTTGGGCTCGGCGGCTGGCTGGGTGTTGGGGTTTCTGTCAGAATAATCACACGCGGGGCGGTATAAACTAATGGAGAAGCTGTGATAATCGGTTCAGCGCTCGCTAAAGCGTTCTGACGTAAAGCGCTGGCTACATCAGCTCGTCGATCAGCCTGTCCATCAGCCTGGGGCAAGGTGATTAATTCACCCGCTTTAGGCAACAGATCTGTCTGACAAGCAGCCAGATAAAGACTCGCAGCCATCACCGAAGGCAAAGCCTTTAAAAACAGTCGCAGTTTCATCACGGGACTCCTGACGCCATCAAACAGATGCCTTATTTTACACTTTTTGTGTCTCCATTTAAATGTAGTGCTGTGGAGTTAAATATAAGATCTGTCTAAACCCTCTAAACCAGGCCCGAAGGGCCTACTCACAGACGCATAAACTGCGTCCCTCAACTTCCAGTCACCCTGCCAGAGTAGCCCCAACAGGTTGAGACTTGTATAATGTCTGGATGAAACAACGTCGTGCCTCGCTTCGTGCCCATTTACGTGCTCCGTTCCGCACCCCGTCTTACCTGTTGAGTGCAGCTTGTCTGGCTTTAACTGTCCTAAGTCCTGCTGCTTTTGCTCAGCAGACTCAGCAGGCTCCTGTTGAAACAGCATCACCTAAGCCGCCTGGCGCCCCTCCGATTCTGGGGCCTGGGGTCAATCACCCGGAACGCCGCTGGAAGACCTTTGAAACGCCGCATTTCGTTGTCCATTATTATCAGGGCTTTGAAGCCTTTTCCCGTTTAGCCGCTGAAATTGCAGAATCGGGCTTTGACCGTATCAGTGGTGATCTGGGCCTGCAGCTGATGACCAAAATCCCCTTGGTGATTAGCGAAGATGAGTTCTGGAACGGTTACGCTGAGCCACTGCGCAACCGGATTGTGCTGGACCCGCGTTTTTCTTTAGAACCAACCATTGGTTTGCCGCGCTTTATGCTGCATGAAATGACGCATATTCTCAATTTTGAAGCAGTAGCCACCAAAGGTGTGCCGTTTTCAAAACTGATGCGTGCCTCGGGCCTGCCTGCCTGGTTTGCTGAGGGTCTAGCCCAGTACGAAGCCGAATATTGGGCGCCTGAAATGGATCGTTTACTGCGTCTGCATACCTTTAACCGCAGTTTATTAACCCCTGCTGAGCGCAATGCATTTATTCTGCTCGGTAATCGTGGTGCTGACGGTTATAACGAAGGCTACGCCATTGTTAAATATCTCTTTGATACGTATGGCCATGATCGATTAGCCGTGTTGCTGCGCTATTATCGCGAGCAGCAAATCAGCTTTGATCAGGCTTTAGAACTGACCTTTGGTAAGCCCTTTTTAGCTTTAGAAGCTGAGTGGCGCCAGGGTCTGGAGCATCATTACCGTGAACAGGTTCGTGACCGCAGCGAGACCTTGACCGGTTCTGAAGCCTTAGTGCCTTATCGCGCTGGGCGCACCTGGTATCAGCCGCAGGTTTCACCTGATGGCAAATGGCTGGCGTATTTATCTACCGGCGGCTACCCGACTATTCGTGGCCATATTTATAACATCATGCCGCTTAAAGTCTCGGCTTTAGACCGCTTTGAAGCCTGGGGCCGCCAGCAAAAAGCCAAAGTAGAAAAACCCGATCCCAAAGATCCGATTAATCCTCAGCCCACCCCTGAGCCCACTGTTCCGCCTGAGCTTGAGCAGCCTGAATCTAAGCCTGAACCGAGCACACCGCCCTCTATTGACGATCCCAACCCGGTACCCAATCCGGATCCCTCACGCCTGCCGCTGTATCAGAACGATGCACCTGCTCCAACGCCTCAGCCCGAGAGTTCACCGGTTGAAGCCAGCGATCAGCCTGAGATCAAGCTTGAAGATATCGAATCTCAGCTTGTTCCGCGTCTGCTGGATTATAAATGGCGTCCTGACAGCCAGGCGATTGCCTATACCACCCTCAAACCCGATAGCTATGGCAATTCGACCTCACGGGTCCAGTTGCTCAAGCTCAAAACCAATGGTCCCAAGCTGGAACACGATGGTGATGCCGTAGAGCTAGACCCTACTCGCACCAACCATTCACCAGCCTGGAGTCCTGATGGCAAAACCCTGGCGGTGGTGCTTGAAGATGAAGGCCATGACAGCATTGGTTTTTATAATGTCGAAACCCGCACTCTGATTAAACAAACGCTCTCAACCCCTGACTGGCGCCAATATCGCGCCTTGCAGTACAGCCCTGACGGGCGCTATCTGCTGATGGAAGTCTTTTTACCGGGCCAGGGCCAGAATCTGCTGCGCTATAACGTCGAAAGTGGCGTGATTGAGCAATTAACCAATACTGAGCCGCGAGAAGCTGATCGCCAGCCGCTTTGGGGGCCTAACGGCGAAGATCTGTATTTTATTTCAACACGTTCAGGTTTTGCTGATCTCTGGCGCTTTAATCCCCAGCAGTCAGAGCTAGAGCGTAAAAGCCAGGTTTGGACAGGTCTAGAGACCCCCTCTTTAGCTCCTGACCAAAAGACCCTGTATTATGCTCGTCATCATGCTGAAGGCACCACCCTTGAACGGGTTCAGCTTGATAAACTCAAGACTTTTGACCAGTTTAAACATGGCAGTGGCGAAGCGATTTTTGAACAGAACGTCAGCCTGAACCCAGCCCCTAAACTGCCTTTTGAAGCCAAAGACTATATGCCCTGGTTCGGCTTAGAAGTGGTGGTGCCCGTGATTGGTCGTGATGAAAAAGGCGATCAGATTGGCTTTTTAGCTCAGTTCTCAGACCTGCTTCAGCGCCATTCGATTAATGTTTTGGCGCTCTACGGGATTGCCAGCCAGCGCATTGGCTATAGCGCCGCTTACGTCAACCGCTTTTTTGACACCAGCTTTGGGCTTGAAATTGGCGATTCACCGGTTCTGAGCTTTACCACTGACGGCAGCCAGTTTTTTATTCAGCGCGATCAGCATGTTTCGATTTTTGCCAATCGACCGCTGTTTAATGCTGGCAGCGGCGATACCTTTGCTACTGACGTTGAGCGCTTTGCAACTTTAGAGTTTACGGTCAGCCGTCAGGCCAATTTAACGTCTCAGCTCAACGGTTTGTTTACCCCGCAGCAGATGCGCGAAGGCTGGAACAATACCCTGGCTTTTACCTTTACCGATGACCGCACCGTGCGCAAAGACCGGGGCTTTAAATATTCACTGGGTTTATCTGGTGCTACTCGCCTTTGGGGCTCCCAATATGAATACGTTGCGGCGAATGCTGAGTGGCGTCAGTATATTCCCACCTGGGCCCAGCAGACCTTTGCTTACTTTATTACGGGTACCGCAATGCAGGGTGAAACCCGCCCGGCCTTACTGGGTGGCCCGCCCTTAAGTAACGTGCTGGTGCTAAACTTTCAGAATATTATTCCGCTGCGCGGCTTTAGAATTGCTGAATTAGTCGGCCCGATGATGGTGGCTGGCAGTATGGAATACCGCGTGCCGCTGCTCAATCCGATTGTGGCCCACTGGAGTGAGCATTACATCGAAAATATCCACGCAGCAGCCTTTGTTGACATCGGCGATGCCTGGGCACCCAGCAAACGCTCAGCCTTCCCGCATATCGGGGCTGGCCTGGAGCTGCGCTCAGAAATTATTCTCAATCGCCGCAACAGCTTTCAGCTCTACTTAGGTGCAGGCAAAGCGCTGTTAGGTCAAGGGGCTAATTATCTGACGGATCGCCCAGTTGAGCTGTATGGTGGATTTGCAAATGTCTTTTAAGGTTTGAGGCGGGCGTAGCCTGCCGTTTAGGGTCGGGCTCCCCGACGGTTGGTGACGCTTTGCGTCGGTTTAGCTAAGACTGAGACTGCAACCATTTGTCCCGCTAAACCGCAGCTTCGGCACAAATACCAGCCCCGCTGCTCTAACCAGCCTCTGCCTTTGTCATCCACAGTGACCAGATGGTCAGACCGAGCGTGAGCGCTACACCTAGCAGTAGCGCGCCTGCACTGGGGATGGCCAGCCAGCTCAGGCTTTCTTTGGCGGGGCCAGTACCGCCTAAAACTGGTGCGCGCATACCTGCCAACAACCAGTAGCTGCTATAGCCAATGGCGCCAAAGCCCAATGCACCTGCCAAGACGGCGCGCAAGCGCTCAGAGCCGGGTAAAAAGGCCAGTAATAAACAGAGCGCTAAGCTGGCTGAACCAATTCCTCCGCCGTGCATATGGGCGCGTAAAAAATAATGCCAGGCCCGATCTGCGGTTTGTTCGAGTTTTTGGGCGTCATTGGCATAAACCGTTGCCAATAAAGGCTCGCCCTGGGCTTTAAGCCAGTCCTGAATCGGATGTTCAAACGCACCAAATGCCCCACCCAAGCTAAAGCCCAGTAAGATAGCGAGAATAGCCGGTACCAGGCCCCATCTGACGATTCGAAGCTGGTGGAGATATGGCATAGAGGAGTCCTTTCAGGAAGCAAGCGTTTTAGAGATTATAGCTTAGGACTGCGGAGATGGCTGTGGGCTGTAGGCTATGAAGACTGTGGCTTAGATTTCTGAATCTGCGGCTATGATCAACAAAAAGCTCAAGCTGATTGACTGTACACACGCAAGGCCTTGCGTCTCTATCACACACAATCCTAATTTATGGCCCCATCCCCAGCCTTTAAAACCCAAAACCCACCACGCTGACGAAGTCGGCCTTGCTCCCTCACGGCTGGTCATGTCATGCTGGATAAAAGACCACAGGAGGCCTGAAGATGGGGCACCCAAGTAATTTGCTTTCCCCGGAGCTGGCATATGCGCTGGGTGTCGATACCACTTTGCCGACCTGGACAGAGCTGCGTGAGGCGTTGGGTATTCATCTGCCGCCGAATCAGCTGATTCCGATTCTTGAACATTATTCGGATGACTTAAATCCGCCTAAAATGCCGCGCTGGAACACAAGTGAGATTACCTCACCCTACGATTTGCGCTTTAACGAACTCAGCGAGGACGACAAAGACAAAGTGCGTGAGCTGTCTGATGGTTTGCGCAAACGCCCTTTGCCTGGGGGTTGGCATCGTAAACTTCGCGATCTTAAAGCCAAATATCCAGACGTGCCGTTATTAGATAATCTGGAAGTTAATTTTTATCGCTTTAACGGCAATCAGGAGCGCTGGTACAGCACCGCAAGCGAGCTTTATCAGCGCTATCCGGGTTATTTATTTGCGGCCTGCAGTCTGGCGAGTTATGAGCTGATGCGCAATCGTCCTGAAAATGTGCCTGCGATTTTTAACGAACAGATTGAGCTGGAAGATTATCTGGGTGCTGAACGGATCTGTGATGCGTCTGAAGTCGCTGCTTTTTACGGGATTATGGCCTGGTATCATTTGTTTAATCAACGTCTGGTGCGAGCCGCCATTTGTATGTCAGTTATACACGCTGCGCGTCCTGGTGATTCGTTTTTAGATACCCTGACTTCGTGGTTAATGCTCTTACCTGATCGGGCTTTATATGCTTTAGCTAAAACTCTGCGTGCCTCTGAGCCAGTTGCTTAAACGCTACAGACTGGATAGCCTGAATCTGACTCCAGACCGGCTGAAGCACTAAGCGCGGGGCTGTTTGCGCGGCTAGTTCCTGTATAATGGATGGGATGCGCAACGAAAGGACCTTCGCCCGATGCCCCTGAACCGATTTCTCAAGCCTGTGCTGGCTGCGTGCTGCAGTCTGAGCCTGCTTGCGCCCCTGACCGGCTGCCACCCTACTTATGCCGACCAGCAGGTCTATCGCTCAGCTTTTGAAAGCGACGTGCCCTCGCTTGATCCAATTCAGATCGGGGATACTCAGTCCCATGATGTGGGCCATAACATTTATAGTGGTCTGGTTGCCTATCGACCAAGTATCAAAGGGCCTAATCAATCCCTTTCAGATCTTGTTCCCGTTTTGGCTGAGTCCTGGACGGTTTCACCTGACGGCAAGACTTATACCTTTAAGCTGCGCAAGGGCGTGAAGTTTCATAATGGCCGTGAGTTTGAAGCCAGTGATGTCA
>CAJYHH010000136.1 GCA_913773825.1 Candidatus Sericytochromatia bacterium
CAGCTGAACGTGAAAAGTTAGCTGCTCTCAAAGCGGGTGATCAGACTCTGAACCAGCTGGTTGAGACGGCTTCTAAACGCAAGCTCAATCGCACAGAAACTCAGGCGCTGCAAACCTTACTTGTACAGTCTGGACAAAGCTTAAAATACCCAGGTCATTCGACCGGTATTGACGGTAACTTTGGTTTACGTTCCCGTCAGGCCCTGATTGCGGTTGTGCGTGAACAGCTTACGGGGGTTAAAGCCGCTGATACCAAAGTGTACCCTCGGTATGAAAAAATGCTTGAAGATCGTCTGCTGGATATGACGATGGCGATTGGCTTTGATGAAGGTACGATTCAATACTCGGGTGCTCATCATCCTGAAGAGCGCAAGCTGACTGAAGGTCTTAAAGCGCGAGGTTTTGTACAGAATGAAGCTAAGGCCAAAGCGTTGCTGGCTGCGGCGGGCCGGACTCTTGAAGCGGGTTATGCTGCGCTTTATGTTAAAGAATCGATTGATAGCAAAGAGGGTCAACCAGTTCATGCGATTGTCAGAGTGGTGCTGGCTGGTGACGGAAGCCAGGGTGCTGCTAATCGCAAAGCGGCTATTGAAGGCATGAATCAGAGCGATGTTTTTGCCTATGGTGGACATGGACGCTATGGCAACGGCCCTGACTTTGACCGCAATTATACGGTGACAATTGACTGGACTGGCGTAGCAGATGCGCCAGATAAGGGTAAAGTGGTCTATGAAGACTACACCCATCTTAAAGAGCTGCTTGGCAAAAGTGATGCCCAGGCCCTGAACCGCTTAAAAGCCCTGGAAGCGGAAGGCCGTGTCACGCTGACACCCTCTAATGATGGGAATATTCGCATGAGCGAAAAGCCCATGCATACCGCAGAGTTCGGCGGCACCCTGATGGGACGGGCACTTGAGGGCGTTTCGAACACCCTGTCTGAAGAAATTCATGGCGACAACTATCGCCTTTGGCTCTTTGAAGCCTGTCGCACAACGGACTTTGTGCAGCCGATTCGCAATGAAGCGCGTGAAAACAGCTCACTTAACACCAAGACCCTCGATCTGCTGACAACAGAGCAAACCATGTACTGGCACAATACCAGCAATAGTCTGCTGACGCTGATTGATGGCGTCATCGCAAAAGAGAGCACAGATGCTCTGGTGAGCCGTTTAAAAACCGTTAATCCTGAGCAGTCAGGTAAAACGCACGGCGCCTATGGCTTTGAGGAAAATCCAAGACGGTAGAGAGTAGGTGGTAGGGAGTAGGTAGGGATTAAGATTAAAACGCTCAAAGCCCTACCTTCTGTTGTGCTTCCTTCCCCCGTATTTCCCTACCTTTCCCCACCTACCACCTACTCTCTACTCCCTACCAACACAATTCTAAGGCAAAAATAAGGTTTTACTCAGGTTGACTACAAGGCCCAATCAGATTGACATTTTATGCTGATAGGGATATTGCCGTGTGGCAGCTTTTTTGATGTCTTAAAACCCGTTGTTTTGCAGCTGTTTAAATAAGTCTCAAAAGCTGAGTCACCCACGGATCCACGATACACGCATCACACGTTTGGATAAATTAACCAGGAGACCTATAAGGCATGAGTTTTGGGATTGGTCTGATTCTCTCCATCGCTGCGGTCTGGTATACGATCTTCCTGTTGGGAGCCAATGTTACCGACTTCCTCGACTTACACGCATTCGTCATCGTCGTTTTGGGTTCAACCTTTGCGACAGCGATGGCTTTTGGCTTTTCGCATCTGTTTAAGCTCCCGATTTACTTTGTTAAATCGATGGGCCCTTCTTCTTTAAAAATGGCCAATATCGTAGTTGATATTAAGCGTATGGCTGACAAAGCCCGCTCTGCTGGTCTGCCTGCTCTGACTTCTGAAATTCCGGCTGCTCCTGATGAGTTTGCTCGCCGCGGCATTAAGCTGCTGGTTGCGGGCGTTGACTCTCAGGTCGTGAACACGATCATGGAAGCGGATATTCATGGCTCTGAGCAGCGCCATAAAGAAGCAATTGGCTTCTTTGAAGCGATTGGTGGTAACGCTCCGACTTTCGGTCTGTTAGGAACCGTTCTGGGTATCGTTGAGGGTCTGAAAAACCTCGACGATATTAACGCTCTGGGTCACTCACTCGCGGTTGCGCTGATGGCCACCCTGTACGGTGTATTTTCTGCCAACATTCTCTGGTTGCCGCTGGCTGGTCAGCTGAAAAAGCGCTCCCATGACGAAATGTTTATGAAAAAGATGTACCTCGAGGGTTTGCTTGCGATTCAGGCTGGTGTTGGCTCTGACATTATTAACAATCTGATGAAGTCTTACGTTAACGCCGCAACCCGCGCCAGAATCGAAGGCGGCAAAATCGGCAAAAAGAAAACCGAGCGCCATCTGGAATACCTGCAGTACATGAACCCGCTTGACCAAGAACGCACCATGGCGTTTATGGCTGAAGTGAAAAAAGAACTTGAAGCTCAGAACCTGGGTCAAGACGACGTTAAAGTGATGCTCGCTGAGTTGATCAACGCCGCGGATGACAAAGTACTGGCTAAAGACTTTGCCACTGAGTTTATGCAGCTCAAAACAACCAAAAAGATCCCCAAAGGATCCAAACGCAAACGCAAACGGAAGCCCGGCTCCGGTGGCGGCAAGCGTAACCTGGATTAAGGAGGTAGAACCCTATGTCTGGTGGTGGTGGCGATTCCGGCCGATGGCTGGTAACCTATGCTGACCTTATCTCCCTCTTGATGGTTCTCTTCCTGATGTTGTTCTCGTCTTCGCAGATTCAGAAAGAAAAGCTGATGGCGATTTCTGAATCACTCAGACGAGCTTTGCATAAAGACGCTGCAGTTGGAACTGCTACGGGTACGGCCTTGTTGTCTCGCCCTGTAGCAGGTAAAACAACCTCTGTCAGTGAAGCCGTCCGTGAAGCAGCCAAAGCGCTTGGTTTAGACAAAGCGGTCTCTGTGTCCACAGATGAGCGTGGTCTGGTTATTGCAATGGTTGATTCCGTGTTTTTTAATCCAGGTGATTATAGTATTTTGCCTCAGATGCAGCCGATGCTCGCTGAAGTAGCCCAGTTCTGTAAGGACTCCAATGCGGTTGTCCGCGTTGAAGGCCATACTGACAACGGCCCGATCGACAAAGGTGTGCTCAAGTCTAACTGGCATCTTTCAGCTCTGCGTGCCTCACAGGTTGTTGAGTTTATGATTCGCCAGGCGGCGATTGATCCCGCCAAAATTTCGGCAGCCGCTTATGGTGATGGGCGACCTCTGGTGCCTAACACCACTGCAGAAAACCGTTCGCGCAATCGACGGATTGAGATCGTTCTGGTTAATGCCGAGCTGCTCACCCGCCGCAGTCGTAAAACGCTGCCTGAGCTGACTGAGCTTGACCTGCTTCAGCGCCCGCTTCCGATTCAGGAAGACAAGGCCCATGGCAGCAGTGATGCCGCAGAAAGCAAAGACGCCGGAAATTAAGCAAAAGTTTTTATTTTAGGAAAGAAGCAGATGTTTTAAAGTCTGCTTCTGACCTACCGTCAAGTCGGGCCGGGGTTACCCGGCCTTGTTTTTTAGCGGGGCCTGTCGTATCATGCGGGAGGCACCCGTCGCTTTGGGCCTGATGCTGACTAGACTTTGCTAGATTTTAGTCGGGCTAGATTTAGCCAGCTAAATCTGATCAAGACCGAAGCAGATGTGATACGGCAAGAGCTGTCCTTTTAAGTTTTCAATTCCCCGCACAGCATTAAACGTTTTAATCTGACCCTGAATTGTGAGCATTTGAGCGTTTCAGCATATTCAACGTGTTCAAGGCATTCAGGGTAGGTGCACAGAGATTATCCTGAGGAGGCGTCAGTGAATCGGCTTGTTAGTCTTGTAGGTGTGCTGGTTCTGACCAATCTGGCCCTTTTAATTCCGGGCCCAGCCCAAACGGAAGTTAAGACCGAAAAACCCGCCTGTCGCGTGGGTATTGTCTTTGATGTAGGCGGTCGTGGCGATAAATCATTTAACGACTCAGCGTATAACGGCTTAAATCGTGCCCTTAAAGAACTTCCGGTTGAAGGTCGTTTTCTGGAGCCTGGTGAAGGCGCTGACCGCGAAGCTGCTTTGCGACTGCTTGCAGCCCAAAATTACGATCTGGTGATTTCAGTTGGCTTTATTTTTAGTGATGATCTGCGCGGCGTAGCCCGAGATTATCCCAAAGTCAAC
>CAJYHH010000137.1 GCA_913773825.1 Candidatus Sericytochromatia bacterium
ATGCCGACTCATCCAACCACGCTGAATGGCAGGCGTTCCCATCATCAGGGCATAATCAGGCACATTACGGTTAACAACAGCCCCAGCAGCAATAAAAGCATAACGCCCAATCTCAATCCCACAGACAATCGTTGCATTTGCCCCAATGGTTGCGCCTCGGCAAATCCGCGTTGGCTCATAAAGATGACGCCGTAAGACCTGAGAGCGGGGATTAGAAATATTAGTCAGCACACAAGAAGGGCCTAAAAACACATCATCTTCAATGATCGTGCCCTCATAAATCGAAACATTATTTTGAATTTTGACGTTGTTGCCGACCACGACCCGAGATGAAACCACAACGTTCTGGCCAAGATTACAGTTCTGGCCTAATTTAGCATGTTGCATAATATGGCAAAAATGCCAGATTTTAGTTCCTGAACCAATTTCACAGGGTTGATCAACATATGAAGAGGCATGGACAAAAAAATCAGATTGATCGGTCATAAACGTTTACTCCATTACTCCATGGGCAGCAGAATAGTCTGCCCATTTGTAATCAGCGAGCGCTGCGCGGCCTGCAGCACTTTTAAAACTCTTAAGCCGCTGGCCCCATCTGTTATGGGTGGCTGACGTGTTTTAATCGCATCAAGTAGTGCTTCACACTCAAGTTTTAGGGGCTCATCTGCAGAAAAGGGAACTTCTATACCCTCCCCTTTAATCGGAACAGGCTCACCTTCGCGAATGTCGACTCGCTGATCGTAAAGCATGAGGGTTTTGGCTACGTCATCAAAAACGGCCATTTTACGGGAACCCACGACAACTAATTTTTGCTCTTTAAACGGGTTAAGCCAGGAAACAAAGATATGTGCAGACACACCGTTGTCAAACGCCAGTTGGGTCATGGTGACATCAGCAATATTAGGCTGAATATAACTGCCCCCATGAGCAATTACCTGAAAAGGGAGTTCTTCACCTAGTAAGCGTAAAATTACTGCAATATCATGAGGTGCAAAAGACCAGAGAATATTTTCTTCACGGCGAATTTTGCCTAGGTTTAGGCGGTGTGAATACAGATAGCGAATTTGTCCCAATTCACCGCTGTCAACAAGTCCTCTTAATTGCATCACAGCTGGGTGATATTCAAGAATATGCCCAACCATTAAAATGCGCCCCTGTTCACGCGCCAGCTGTACCAGTCCATCAGCTTCCCGATAATTTAAAGCAAGTGGCTTTTCACAAAAGACATCTTTGCCGGCCAACAGCGCCTGACGGCTCAAAGCAGCATGTGTAACAGCAGGGGTTGCAATCACCACAGCATCGATATTCGGATTTTCAAGTACTTCTTCAAAGCGATTGTAGATCGGAACATCTGGTGCAATTTCACGGGCCAAGGCCTGCCCAGCAGATGAAGGTTCACAGATTGCGCCCAAAGCACCCAGCTTATAAAAATTACGAACGAGATTTTTTCCCCAATAACCTGAACCGGCAACGGCAACTTTTGGAGCGGCAGAGGGTGTTGCAGATGTTGTCATAGCTTCCTTAATTAAAAATCGTGATCACGAGTGATTTAGCGGTGTCAGTATATCAAGGGTTATATTCCCAGGTGGCGCTCTATCCAAACGAGCTTGCAGTTAGATGAAGCCTGTTTATTAAAAATCAATTCTTTATATGTTTTTTTTTTGTTAATTCACACAGGCTTCACAAGCTGACCTGGGATGAACTGGATGCGGGGGCTTGTGCCTTCATGCTTGTCATTCCTGTCAATTACCCACGAAAAGAGGACCCACTCTATGGATTTTAGTCGTCTTGGCCAAGACGCCACCCAAACCCGCAAATTTGCCGAACAGCTCCTCTCTAATGCTCTGTTTCGCGATGCCGCTGTAAAAGCGAATAAAGAAGTCAATAACAGCAACCAGTCTCAACCCTCTCAGGAAACAGAAGCCAGCAGCGGTCTTGATAACCTGCTCAATAACCTGACTGCTGCTCTCACTCAAGCTCATGAAGCCCATGATGATATTCCTGATGCTCCCGGCAGCAACGACAATCAAGCTGTTGCCAGCTTACTCAGTCATCCCGCTGTTCAAGAAGCCCTAGATGGCCTTGATTTTGAACAGTCTCTTGGAATCAAAGTCTTGCTTGGCCAAGTCCCTGCTGAAATCGCTCAACAAGCCGTTAATCTGCTGACTCAACTGCCTGCATCGACAGTTCAGAAAGTCAAAACCGTTATTGAAAATCTCGACAGCGAAGATCTCGACGAAGGTGTGAAGTTCTTCCAGGCTCTGTTTAGCGATCGCGGTGACACCGTTTTTGCCCAGCAAAGCAATCGCGACAATAACCTCAGCAGCGTCAATGCAGCTGCCGTCAGCGGTGCAGACCTCAATAAATTCCTGCAGAGCGCCTATTATGTCCTGCAGTCTGGTTATGACGTTGGCAAATATCTGGAGCATGCAACCAATGTGCTTCAGAAAGGCGACTATGACGATTTCCGCCGCTTCTTAGATGTCGGCGACATGATGATGTTTAAGGGTGAAAACCTCCAGAGCTTCTTTGAGTTCAGCGATAAACTGCTCGACGAAAACCCTTATGACTATGAATCCAATATGTTTCAAGCCTACATGACCGTTGCTTATGGCGGACGTGTTCAGGACTACATTGATATTGCCAACAACCTCAAAACAACTGACTTTGAAGGCCGTAACAACCTCGTCGACTTTACCCGCATTCTTGTCGACTTCCATAAAAAGCAAAAAGGCCACACGCCGACGCTGCTCAAAGCCATGGCTGAAGAAGCTCGTAAAGAAGGTGGCGATGTCCGTGCCTTTATGGACAGCTATATGGACTACGTCGGTCTTGAAGACACTAGCCCCGACTTCGAGCGTTTTGATCGGATTGAGCGTATTGACGGCTCTCCGATGACGATTAAGCAAGGTGAAAACGCTGCTCTATTTGCTCAGGCAGTCAGCTCAGTTGACGGTCTGCTGCCCCAAAGCGTGCTTTACTGGAGCTCTAAAGAAACCGGCGCGATGTCTAACGGCAGCAGCTATTTAGATCTCTCTAAACTGCCGCCTGGTACTTATCAGATTGCCTGCAAAATCGGCAACTATCCTGGTGGGACTGACACAGCCTTTAAGACGGTTATCGTTGAGCCCGCTGGTCAGACTGAAACACCTATCAACCCGTCAATTGAACTGCCCGAATCCGGTCAGATCAAAATTACGGTTAAAGATGGATCTGCCGCACTGCGTTCAGATCTGTATATGAAGATCAACGACCTGATGCCTGAACTGATTGCTCAAAATGCTCAGAATGGCGCGAATGTCACTCTTCAGCGTGAGTATCAGGCTGGCGACAAACTGGATTTCTTCATTCGCACTCAGAATGGTAACCAGAGTTACGATCACGGTACAAATACCAATAGCGGTTATGTACGCGTCACTCAGACCAGCCCAACGACCTGGACAATCGGCTTTGAAGACCTTGAAGGCGATGCTGCTGATATGGATTTCAATGACGTTGAGCTGGAAATCGAGTTGATTAAGATCGCTAACAATCTCAACAATGGTCAGACTGGTGGCTCAGGTGAAACAGAAGCACCTGAAGAGCCTACCGCTCCTGTGATTGTTGAAGGAGGCGGACCTGCAACCCCACCTCCGGCTCCGTCTGGTCCGCCGCCCTACAGCAAAGAAGAAACAGCCAGTATGACCAAACGAGCCATTGACTATCTTGATATGGGTTTTACAGCAGCGCAGTCGCTTCAACATCTCAATGAACGCTATTACGCTTCTCTCGATGCCCAACTCGACGCTAACGCTGATTATATGCAGATGATCAACGACGTGCGCAACGACGATATTCAGACCAGTCAGGTCATGAGAACCATCTACAACCAAC
Organism: Candidatus Sericytochromatia bacterium; assembly: GCA_913773825.1. Lineage (GTDB taxonomy): Bacteria > Cyanobacteriota > Sericytochromatia > UBA7694 > UBA7694 > CAJYHH01. Next base: position 3,874 of record CAJYHH010000137.1, read on the forward strand.
TGACCGGTCAGAATTATGGTGGAGGTTATATCGGTTCCAACCCTTATAACTAAACTCTTGTAGTCCTTCAAACAAAACAGTCGGCAAATGCCGGCTGTTTTGTTTGATTCATGTTTCTGATTAACCTAAAAATAAACAACCCCACTCGCTTTAATGAGTGGGGTTGTTTGTTTTAGGGTTACTCTTTAGGCTTCAAGCTCAATTACAAGCGCTCCAGCCTGAACTTTTTCACCTACACTGACACTAATACTTTTGATCCGCCCCTGACGAGGAGCCACAATATCGTTTTCCATTTTCATGGATTCGATCACACAAGCTACCTGACCAGATTCCAACGTATCACCGACTGCAGCACCCAGCTTCACAATGGTGCCAGCCATCGGCGCCAAAATCTGATTGGGGCTCGCAGCAGATCCGCCAGCAGCAGCACCGGGTTTACGGCGGGTCGGGGTTGCAGTACTTTTGGCTTCTGGAGGCAGATAAACCGCAACTTCAAAACGTTTGCCCGCCAGTTCTAAGACCAATTCACGGCGTTCAGCAGGCTCAGTTTCAGAAACAGTCTGTACAGATGCTCCAGCATCTCCCAGCATTTCAGGTTTAAAGAAAGCTGGAACAAAACCCGTATCATAATGCCCACTGGCAAAGTCAGGCTGATCTAAAATCCATTGAAAAAATGGAATCAGAGTAGTCACACCTTCGATCTGGTATTCAGACAGTGCTTGACGCAGACGACCCAGTGCCGCTCCACGATTGGGACCCCAGCAAATCAGCTTGGCAACCAATGAGTCATAGCTGCGCGGGATCTCATACTCAGGCTGCAGCATGCCGTCTACTCGCACCCAAGGCCCCTGAGGTTCACGGAGAGCGCCAACCCGACCAGGTACCGGGCGAAAATTTTGACGAGCGTCTTCAACTGTAATCCGGCACTCAATAGCATGACCGTTAAAGTGAATCTGATCCTGGGTATAGCTCAGAGGCAAACCAGCAGCAATCCGCAACTGTTCTGCAACTAAATCAACCCCTGTGACCATTTCAGTAATTGGATGTTCAACCTGTAAACGGGTGTTGACTTCCATAAAATAGACGTCACGATTGTTTTCCACTACAAATTCAAACGTGCCAGCTCCTGTATAATTCAGGGCTTTGGCACCCCGCACAGCGGCATCCAGCACACGAGTCCGCAGCTCTGCAGGAAAGTGAGGCGCCGGCGTTTCTTCAACCAGTTTTTGATTACGGCGCTGCACAGAGCAGTCGCGTTCACCTAAATGAATCACGCTGCCGTGGCTATCGCCTAATAGCTGAACTTCGATATGGCGTGGGTTTTGAACCAGCTTTTCTAAATAAACCGTACTGTCAGCAAAATAACTCAGGCTTTCGCGCAGAGCAGATTCAAAAGCCGCAGGTAATTCTTCCGGTGTTGCGACTTTTTTCATGCCGCGGCCACCCCCACCAGCACTGGCTTTAAGCAGTACCGGAAAGCCGATTTTGGCGGCCCATTGAGTCGCTTCTTCAAGATTCTGGAGCGGCGGACTGCCTGGCGTAATCGGTACACCAGCCTGTTGCATCACTTTACGGGCTTCTACTTTAGAACCCATGGTTTGAATCACTTCAGCTTTGGGGCCAATAAAAGCCAGACCCGCT
>CAJYHH010000138.1 GCA_913773825.1 Candidatus Sericytochromatia bacterium
CTTATTTAGACTTTGTCGCCCGGCTTAAAGGCATTAAAAATGCTCGTCAGCGCAAGCAGCGCATTCAGGAAGTGGCGGCCGCCTGCTGGATCGAAGACGTAATGAATAAAACACCGGCTAAACTCTCCAAAGGTTATCGCCAGCGCGTCGGCCTGGCCCAGGCCATTATTCATAAACCCGATGTGATTGTGCTTGATGAGCCGACCATTGGCTTAGACCCCAAACAGATTCAAGAAACCCGCAAGCTGATTAAAAGTCTGGGCGGTGAACACACGGTGATTCTCAGTACGCATATTCTGCCAGAAGTGCAAATGACCTGTGATCGGGTAATTATTATTAACAAAGGCCAGATTTTAGCCCAGGACACCCCAGATAACTTAATTGCCCGCCAGGCCGGCCTTCAGCGTTTACAATTGCGCGTACGCGGCCCCTTAGACGAGATTACAGCCCATTTACGTGAACTGCCCGAAATTAGTCTGGTGCAGCATGAGCGCAGTGAAACCGGTGAACTGCATCTCTTGCGGGCTGAAAGCCGGAGTGAAGGCATTCAGGCTCGACTCGCCCGCGAAATCATTGCCCAGGACTGGGATCTATATGGTCTGAGCACAACAGGCAATAGTCTTGAAGATGTGTTTATTCAACTCGTCACCGACGAAGGAGAACGAGCATGAACGCAGTCTGGGCGATTACGCTCAAAGAACTTAAGACTTATTTTGCTTCACCGATTGCCTATATTGTGACAGCGATGTTTTTAGCTGGCTCAGGCTATTTTTACGCCTTAATTCTCTCGATGACTCGCGATGCGGGCATGATGAGCTATTTATTTGGCAATATGACCGTCATTCTCCTGCTGTTTATGCCCTTAATTTCTATGCGCTTATTTGCAGAAGAACAGCGTAATAAAACCCTTGAGCTTTTGCTGACGTCTCCGATTAGTGATGCTGGGATTGTGCTGGGTAAATTTCTGGCTTCGGCTTTGCTGCTGGTTGTGATGCTTTTGCTGACCCTGCATTTTCCGCTGGCGCTGGTTGTATTAGGCAATCCTGATGGCTGGCCGATTGTCAGCGGTTATCTGGGTGTGTTTTTAATGGGCTGTTCGTTTTTGGCGATTGGCATGTTGACTTCATCCTGGAGCCAGAACCAGATTGTTTCAGCCGTCTTAGCCTTTACGATTTCACTCTTGCTCTGGTTTTTAAGCGCAGCCAAAGACCTGACAGGCGGCACAGTCGGCTCGTTTTTAAGTTATTTATCGCTTAACACTCACTATGAAAGCTTTGCCAAAGGCCTGCTGTCATTAAGTGATTTGCTTTATTATGTCAGCCTGATTGGCTTCCTGCTGTTTTTAACCACCCGCTCACTTGAAACTCGGCGCTGGAGATAAATCATGCAAAAAACTTCAGCGTTTTCACTTAATAAGCTCAGCTTGGGTTTAACCGGCTTGGGTGTCTTGCTTTTTCTGGCTGGTGTGATGTTGGCTCATCGACCTGATTTTCAGGCTTTTACTGTTCTAATGCGCTTTGGCGGCTTGGGTCTGACAGGAATCGGCATTCTGAGCCTGATAATGGCCCGTCGCCAGCAGCTTTATGGCTTTTCTCGTTCACGTCAGGCCCGCTACGGCGCCCAGGCGCTGGTTTTAAGCCTGAGTGTGATGGGCATTGTGGCCCTGCTTAACTATCTGGCTTATCGCCATGATGTAAAATGGGATCTGACTGAAAACCAGTCTTTTACGCTCTCTGATCAAAGCCGTCAGATTGTCGCCAAACTCAATAAAGACGTTAAAATTACGGCCTTTTATCAGACAGCTAACTCAGCCCGCCAGCAGACACTTAACCGACTTGAGGCTTATCGCGATCTTTCAGGCGGCAAACTCAGTTTTGAACTGGTTGATCCCGATCGCAATCCGACCCGGGCGCTGGAATCAGGGATTAATACAGACGGCATTATTGTGGTCAGCAGTGGCACTGCCCGTAAAGACATCATGGCCAATACTGAAGAAGAACTTACTTCAGCCATTTTAGCTGTCACTCGTTCAGACAAGCCCAAGATTTATTTTTTGACCGGGCATAACGAACACGATCCTGATAATGCCGATATGAAAATGGGCATGAGCAATATTAAGCTTCAGCTTGAGCAGGAAAATTACAGCGTAGCCCGCCTGTCATTATTAGCAGCGAATGGCGGCCAAGTACCTGATGACGCCAAAGTTTTAGTGATTGCCGGGCCGACTCAAAGTTTAAACAAAAGTGAAGTCCAGGCGGTTAAAGACTTTATTGAGAAGCGCCAGGGCAAATTAATGCTGATGTTAGCCCCCAAAACCACCACTGGTTTAGAAGGCTGGCTGGCTACTTATGGCATCAATGTTGGCAATAATATTGTGATTGATCCAGGCAGCAATGTGGCCCGTGATCCCACACAGCCTGCGTTTGAAAAATTTAACGACCATCCGATCACCAAAGAGCTGGCTAACTCAGCCGTGACGATGCCTTTATCAAGAACGGTTAGCTTAAACTCTCTCCCGGCTAAAGTGCAGGGGACAGAGCTGATGCAAACCACCCCATCCAGTTGGGGTGAGACCAATCTTGAAGAAAACTCGCTGATTCGCAAGGACCCGGTTGATCCTCCTGGCCCTTTATCAATGGCAGTCGCTGTTAGCATAGGTGAACAAAACCAAGCTACAGAACCTGCTTCAGCACAAAAGCCTCAAGCTCGTATGGTGGTGATTGGCAATGCGATTTTTGCGGCCAACTGGTTTATGCAGGAATTCAGAAACAAAGACTTCTTTTTGAACTCCATTGCCTGGCTAACAGGCTCTGAAGATCTGATTGCGATTCGCGCCAAACCCACTACCGATCGCAGACTGATACTCACAGGCAACCAGGAAAAAGTCGTCTATGGCCTGTCGATTTATATCATGCCGCTGCTGATGGTCTTAGCTGGTGCCTTTGTCTGGTGGCGGAGAAGATAACTATGAAAAATCTCTATACGGTCATGGCCGTTGTAGTCTTAGTGGCACTCGCGACCTATGTCCTGATCTTTGAGCGTGAGCCAATTGATCCAGCTAAACCTTCACCAGGCGCTTCAGCGACATCTGCACCGATCCTTTTGCTGACGCTTAAAAAAGCAGAGCTGCAAAAAATTGAAGTGGATCAAAATGCCCCGGCACGCAGCGTAGTCTTAGAACAAAAATCAGGTAAATGGCTGGTAGATGGTCAAGTTGCTGATCTGAATTTAATTGACCCGCTGTTAAATTCACTTGAGTACTGGCAAGCGGCGAATGTGCTCGAACCCACCCTGAATCCAGCCCAGGCCGGAACGTTTAAACTTGAGCCCCCTGAGCTGATTTTGCGCCTAAGTCTTGTAAACGGACAGAGCCACAGCTTTAAAATTGGTAGCCGCACGCCAACTAATTCAGGTTTTTATCTGATCAAAGAAGGTGACCCGGCCCTTTATTTAGCCTATATCAATATTCCAGAAGAGCTAATCAAGCTGTTAGAACAGCCTCCATTGGCAAAAACAGCTAAATAACGGCATCCATTAAAAACCCAGCTAAAAATCCGCCAAAAAAAGCTTTAAAAAGCTGGGGCTTTGCCGATAAAACTTTTAGATCAACGGGTATAATCAGGATATGGTGCGTCAGAGCCTGCCGATTTATTCCCGAACCCGAACTGCCGGTCAAACGGCTCGTGCTATGGGTTCTCGTGCTGTGCAAATGCTGGATGACAATCCAGCTTTTCGCCCGCCCTTACCCGCTATTGCCTCCCCGTACCAACTGAGTACTTTTGCTGGCAAAGCGGATACGGTCTGGCATGCATCCAGCCTGAGTCCGAGTCAGCCTTTACCTGTGCCCGTCTGGCGCAGCGGTTTTCGTGATGGTCAGGCCAACCGCGCGCTATTTAACAAACCTACTGGTTTAGCGGTTGATCGCCGTGGCTATGTTTATGTAGCAGATAGCCTGAATCATTCCATCAGACGCATTTCGCCCAACGGGCGCGTGATTACCCTGGCCGGTAACGGTGAACGCGGCCATCATGATGCCAGCGGTCGCAAAGCGCGTTTTAGCCATCCAACCGGCCTGGCGCTATCGAGCCAAAACGAACTGTATATTGTCGATCAGGGCAATCAAGCCTTGCGCTGTCTGCTGCCCGGTGGGCAAGTCCTGAGTTTATTACCAGCTGGCAAACCCTTGGGAGGCATTGCTTTAGATGCTCAGGGTCTGGTGCATTTATTTTTAGAGCTTAATCTCGAAGGTCGGGCCCAAGCGGTATTAGGCCGCTTTGAGCCCAATACGGGTATTACGCGCTTATTAGCAGAATGGGAAGGTGAGCTTCAATGGCTGCCTTACCGTCCCGGTGAAGAACAGCAGCCTTTTAGTCGCTGGTGGCTGCGTCGCAGTCATCGTCCGCGCCCGCTTGAAATTGCCGAAGCCGCTCAGGCAGAAGGTTTGGGCCTGGCTTTTGATACTCGCGGTAATCTGCACTGGCTGGCTGGGGCTCAGCTTTATCGTTTAGAAACACTTGGCCATCGTTTACAATTACAGCGCCAGAGCTTAAAACTGCCTTTGTGGCCCTTAGCCCGCTGGCAGGGTCTGACGGTTGATCATGACGGTACGATTCATGTTTTGGACGCTCGCCATCACAGTCTGTATCGGATTCCGCCCGGCAGCAGCAGCCCAGAAGCGGTGCTGGATACCGACGGACTGAATCAGCCTTATTCAGTCGTCAGCGATGGCTACGGTCAGCTTTATGTCTCGGATACAGGCCATTGGCGAGTCTGCCGTCTGGTCCCGCCCGGCCGAGAATCTTTACTGCGTTTGGCCCGACTGGCCTTTTTACCCTATTTGCCCTCAGCTTCAGACAGCTCTGTGAAAGGAATTCAGGACGTGGTCCACAAACATCTGCGGCGTAAATCCCTGCTGCCGCTTAGCCAGTCTGATCATTTGATGCCTGTGATTGCTGAGCAGCATGTGCTGGCTGTGCTGGATCAAGGCAATCGCAGTCAACAGTTGGCCGTTGTTAAAGAATTAGTCGATCAGCTCCAGCCGATTGCTCAGCGCAGTTTAGCTCCGCTGCAGCCGATGATGTTGGCGATGCTGAATCATCAAGATGTCAGTGTCAGGACTCTGCTGATTCGGCATATCTGCGACATGATTCACACTGAACAGGACGCCCTGTTTTGGATTAGTTTATTAGATCAGCATCATGAACCCAATCGCCTGCTTAAAAAATATCTGATTGAAGTGCTGAGTTATTTGGGCAAACGTTATGAGCTTTATGGCCATGTGGTGCCCTTAATGGTGGAATATATCCGGGCTGAAGAAGAAGACGTGGTGGAATATGTGTTTCAGCATCTCTTAAATATTCGTCGTCTGGGCTACGAAACTCTGGTTGATCCCCTGATCGAAGAGCTCAGTGAAGCCTGAAGACATTGTTCAGGAACGCTTAATTCGTCTGCGCAGCCAGGATTTTTTAGCGCGCACAGGTGATCGGCCAAACATTGTTAAATTGCTCAAAGCGATTGGCGATCCGGATCCCCAGATTGCTCAGTATTCACTGGATAAAGTCTTTAAAAATCCTCTGGCTTATCAGGAGTTAATGGATCCCAGCTCATTGGTGCGGGTTCAGGTCATTCAGGCTTATTGCGAAAACAATCCTGATCGGGCTGTGCGCTTTTCAATTGATTCATTGGCCCAGGACGATGCTGATCTAAAATTACTGGCATTAGATGTGCTTGACTGCAATATTGCCTATCTTGAAGCCGGCCTTGAGCTGCAGTTAAAAAAATTGCTGCATGACGGCTCAGAGCGAGTACGTGTTAAAGCTTCACGTTTACTGGTTTTGCTCTCTAATTATGAAGCCATTGATCTGACTGACACACCTGCGATTGACATTCTTGAGCAGGCTCTTGATAGCGATGATGTGTACTGCCGCCAGATGGCTTTTGGTATGCCCGCCAGCATCTTTTATAAGATCAAAAACGTTAAATCCACAATGGAGACACTCAAAGACCAGCTGGATCAGAGTGAATCCCAGCTCAGCCAGCTGCGCGATGAGTTAAAAGCCGCCCGGCGCTTAGTGCGCAGTCAGCAAAAACAAGAGTCAGGTGTGTCATCCAGACTTGAACATCTTGAAACCGCCAATCAAAAGCTCAGTGCTCAAATGAGCAAATACACTGAAGTTCTGCGCGAACGTGAAGACGCCATTTTGCGCGAACGCCGCGCCAAAGAACAGCTACAGCAGACATTAGTCCGTGAACGCAAAGCGCGTTCAAATGAAGTGGAACAGGCTCGTGAAGCTTACGATAAGCTGGTTGCTGATTTTCAGCAACGCGAAGATCAGTTTAAACACTACGCCTATGACTTTTACCAGCATTTTTCAGAGCTGTTTAAAGGCCTGATTGTCGAAAAAGAAGCGCTTTTAGATGAAATCTATCGTCATAGCGGCCAGGACTGGACAGATGGACGCCCCGAGCAAGAGTCCTAGATCAAGATGAAATATGCTGACGGTCAGGAAATTCAGCTTGAGGATCAAGTAGCAATTGGGCCAAGCTGGAACGGCGTCGTTGTCTGTGTGATCGAAACCGGCATGTTCACAACTGAGTATCCAGCCGAAGATTGGGCAGGTCTCGAAAAGGGCATGCTAGTGATGACTGATAAAGCTGGCCTGATTCATTATGAAGAGCTAGACGAAGACGTCAGATTAGTTAAGCGAGCGACTTAACTAAAGTTTTTAATCACGCTCAGGCTGCCACTGAAAGCGTTTTAAATCGCAGTGGCCTTCAGCATTAAACACAATCCCTTCACTTTTAAGCAGCGCTTGCTGAATCTCACCAGAGCCTACTCGCCAGGTTGAAAGTCCACCTTGAGC
>CAJYHH010000139.1 GCA_913773825.1 Candidatus Sericytochromatia bacterium
TGTTTAGGCTGGGTGACTGAAACCTGCCCGCGGCCGTCTCAGCTGCGCGCCAATTTTAAGCCTGATGCCCGCACTGCTGCCGTTGTAATGACCCATAATCTGGGTCGGGACTGCGAAGCGCTCGCTAAACTTTTGCCCAAACAATTACCCTATCTGGGTTTGCTGGGGCCGCGTAAACGCCAGGTTGAATTAATCAACCGCCTGCAAAATGATGAGACTCACCTCGACTTTGAGGATGACTGGCTCAACCCGCTTTATTCACCCGCTGGTTTAGATATCGGCAGTGAAACCCCCGAAGAAATTGCCCTGTCGATTATTTCTGAAATTAAAGCGGTGATGACGGGGCACGCGGCTGGCTTTTTACGGGATCGCAAAGGGCCTGTTCATGCCGCCAGTAAACCGGTTCTCAGGTTGGTGGGCTAATGGCAATTGGAATGATTTTAGCGGCTGCGGGTGCTTCTCGCCGCTTAGGTCAGCCTAAACAATTGCTCAACTGGCAGGGTCGGACGTTGCTTGAGCATGCAGTTGAAGTGGCCCTGGCGGCTCAATTAGGCCCTGTGACGGTCGTTTTAGGCTCAGAGGCTGAAGCCTGCCGAGCAGTCTTGTCGCATTTACCCGTCAGGCTGGTCGTTAACCCAAACTGGCAGCAGGGTCTGGGTTCATCGCTGGCCCTTGGCTGCCGAATTCAGCTAAACGTCTGGCCTGATTCTTTACCAGAACATTCACCAGAACATTTAAGCGGGCTGATGATTTTACTTTGTGATCAGCCAGAAATAGATCCCGCTGATTTACGCCAGCTGGCAGCTGTTCAGCAGCAGACCGCTGCGCCAATTGTGGCTTCACGTTATGCTCAGACCTTTGGCCCGCCAGCGCTGTTTGCGCCCCAGTGGTTTCAGGCTCTGACTGAGCTTAAGGGCGAAAAAGGCGCAAAGTCCATTTTTGCCCAGGAGCCTGACATGGCCTGGGTAGACTGTCCCCATGCAGCCCGTGATATTGACACACCAGCGGATGCCAAAGCTTTGCTGGTGTGTCGCTGATAAACTAGATTAATTGCTTAAAGAGTGCGGGCTTAACTAGCGCGCTGAAAACACAGGCTCAGGGCGTCAACTGTGGCAAACTGGCCCTGGGTTTCGGGGCGATAGTCCAGTCGCAGCAGCTGAAAGCGCTGTTTAGATTCAAGCAAAGCAATCGCTTCATCCCGACCATAGTTATGAAAACCCAGACGGGTAAAAGAAATTTTGTCCATCACGTCTTTGGTGCGAATACCCAGATTAAGCGTGCCGCCTGGACGGATGACGCGGTATAAATCCTGGATACAAGCCTCGGGGTCATCCCAAAAATAAAGGGTGTTGATGCTAAAAACAGCATCAACGCTGTGGTCTGCCAGCGGCAGCTGACCAAGAATGCCTGTTTTTAAAGTGAGCTGTCCGGCGGCTAAAGCTTGAGCGTTGATACTTTCAGCCTGATTCACCATCTCATCTGAATAGTCCACGCCGGTCAGATGACCCTGGGGAATGCGGGCCAGCAGTGAGTCAAAATGAGCGCCGTCCCCCATGCCGATTTCAAGCACCTGGGCATCAGGAGCTAATTCAGGCAGTTGATAGGTCTGTACAATCACTGCCGCATTGCCTTTGGCCATATTGGCCGCCACAGTTGAAGACATTTCACCGTGGGGTTTACGGCATTGCGCCGCCATTACTTCATCAGAAGGTTTTTCAGTCATGCAGATTATCCTTTTTAACGTTGAACGTAAAGCATTTGTTTGGCTGCAGTATAACAGCCTCAAAGCTTTGTCTCTACTGGATTTTGGATAATCAGGTCAAGTAAATTATATGTGCATTACCATTCGTTTAAGCCATCAAGTTTGACAACTGGTAGCTGGCTAATATCAAAATCTTCAAATAAACGGGCATTGACGCCAATTTTTTTGCCTTTGGTCTCTTGAGTTTCGATATCCCAGTCAAAGGTTTCGCTATAGGTGCCACAGCCGCAGATTTGGCAATGATGGTGTTTATTGTAATCGCCATAAGTGGCTTCTTCACGGCGGCTGCGCAGATCCACCTGCTCAGGCTGATAGTATGCCCACAGGACACCTCGTTTTGAGCAAAATGTGCAGTTACAGCTTGTTAGATTTTCAGGGGCTTCACTTACGGCAAATTCAGTGGCTCCACAATGACATTTGGCGATTAATTGCATTGAGGTTTCTCCTGTTTGTAGATC
>CAJYHH010000140.1 GCA_913773825.1 Candidatus Sericytochromatia bacterium
CCACCAGAAAATTTTACGCTCTTGCTAAAAGCCCAGGGCCAGGCGGATATTAACGTCATTTGCCCTGGCGGGAGCACAAAATTTACTTGTTTGCCTGATCGGGTCTTGGTGAATGATTACACACCCACCCAGGTTGAGGTCACTTACACAGCCGGAGATAAAACCCTGACGCGAAGCTTTACGCCCAGCTATACATCTTCAGAGCCTAACGGTCCTGGTTGTGGGCCTGTTTGCCGCCAGGCCAGCGTTGAGCTGGACTTGAGCTAAAACCCAAATTTTAAGACAGCTTTGATAGACATTCAACAGGCTGAAATTTAACACAGGTGTACAATAGCTGCATGAAACACACTCTTAAAAAGCTCTTTTTGCCACTGGTTTTGCCGCTTGTTTTAAGTGCGGCTTTAGCCCTGCCCGCGCAAGCTCGAAATCGGATTGAAAAACTGGATACTGGCATTGCCAACGTCTATCTGCTTTCGGGCCGCCAGCCGATTTTAGTGGATACCAGTGGCCCAGGGCATGAAGCTGAAATTGAAGCCTGGCTACAAAAACTAGGCGTGCAGCCTCAGGATCTGGCGATGATTATTATCACCCACGGGCATTTTGACCATGCGGGTGGAGCTGCTTATTTCAGAAGTAAATACGGCACCCCTGTTTTAGTCGGGCGCGGTGATTTAGGGATGATTCAAACCGGTAAAATGCCAGAAAATATTGAGCCGACTAGCTTTCTCGCTGGCTTTTTACGGCCCTTTTTAGCCGGTACACCTTTTGAACCGTTTGAACCGACTCAGATTATTGACCAGGAAATCAGCTTGAATGCCTATGATCTGCCAGCCAGAGTGGTGCCGATGCCCGGTGGGCATACAGAGGGCTCATTAGCGGTGATTTTTGAAGACACCCATGAAGCCTTAATTGGCGACTTAGTGCGAGGGTCTTTAGTCTCTGCGGGTCAGGCAGATGAGCACTTTTTTCATCAAAATCGTTTAGAAGTGCGCTGGCAACTCTGGAACCTGCTTAAACAACGGGGTGTCACCCTGTTTCATCCAGGTCATTTTGGCAGCTTTAATTCAGATGCCGCCATGCAGCGCTTTTTTCCTGACGGAAAGTTTCAGTGGGGATAAGTGGCGAATAAAGCTGACGCTGATCATCAAGGACTTTTTTTGATGCAACTTGAGCTGATATTCTTATTTTGAGGCATGTTAAGCTAGCTTTAGAATGATCTGGCAGCAAGCTCAAAAAAATGATTTTTATGGCGAGTGTACTGAACTGAGCGTGACTGCTGAAGGGCTTGTCAAACAGAGCCGGTGCCCTTTAAACGCTGGGGCATCAATGAGTCAAGATGCTTCACGACTGCTTGAACCAGTGGTATTACAGCAGCTAAAGACTTTGCTTCAGCAGTTTATGAGCTTTTATCAGGTTTATCCAGTAGCGGTCATTCCAGACGACTTTCCCTGGGTCTGTCAGGTCAAGTTGGGTGAGCAAGAACAGCAACTGAAAATTTATAGCAATAGTCCCTCTGAACAGCGGGAGCTTTTGAGTCAGATTCAGTCTCTGATCAGCGTGTTTTATTAGCCTGAAGCTGGCAGGCTGTACAGATGCCGTAAAACTCTAAGCGGTGGCTGACCTGGCTATAACCCCGTTTGCTAACGAGCTGTTCCAGTTCTTCGACCACACAGAGCTCAAGCTCTTCAATTTTGCGGCATTGTTGACAGATGATGTGATGATGATGGGCGTGTTCACCTAAGGCCCATTCAAAGCGGGCTGAACCGTCGCCAAAGTCGCAGCTGCGGACCATGCCCGCATCTACAAAATTAGTCATATTGCGATAAATCGTGACAATATCGCAGGTGCTGCCGCCAGCTTCTAGCCGTTGCTGGAGTTCTTCAATTGTAAACGGCCCATGTTCACGGACTAAAATAGTCAGCAAAGCTTTGCGGGTGCGTGTGGTTTTAAGTCCAGAAGCTTTGAGGTTTTCTAAGGCTTCTTCAATGGTTCCATGAGCATGGCCGTGCACCTGCCCGTGTTGTTTGTGATTGTGAGGCTGGCTCATAACGCTTGAATCCTGCCACCATCAACAGGCAGCGAAACGCCTGTAATATAAGCCGCAGCAGGACTAGCTAAAAACCCAACAGCAGCAGCCACTTCAGCCGGTGTGGCAAAGCGCTGCATCGGCACTTCACTTACCATTTGCTGGCGAATCTGCTCAGCGCTTACACCTGCGCGTTCTGCGCGATGATTAATAATCGCGTCGAGCCGTTCGGTTGCTGTGTATCCGGGCAGTACGTTATTAACCGTAATGCCGTCAGGGGCCAGCTCAAAAGCCAGGGTTTTGGCCCAACTGGCCATTGCGGCCCGAATGGTATTTGACACTCCCAGTCCTGGAATCGGCTGGCGGACAGAGGTTGAAATAATATTGATAATTCTTCCATAACCCGCTTCTCGCATGCCAGGAACTAAAGCCTGAGCAAAGACCTGAGCTGCTACAACATGCTGGCGTAAAGCAATTTCAAAGCTGGCAGGTTCAGCTGCAAAGACAGTGCCTGGGCTGGGGCCACCGGTGTTGTTAATCAAAATCTGGGGGGCCGGTGCTTGGTTTAGATGGGCTTGTACAGCTTGTTTAAGGGCATCTGGATCGCTGAGATCCAGACACAAAACCTGATGCTGGTCAGGATCAGGTAAAGTTTGACGGACATTTTCAAGCGCTTCGCGATTGCGAGCAATGAGCGTGACATTTGCGCCTTGTTCAGCTAATGCATGAGCAATGGCGCGGCCAATTCCGCGTGAGGCGCCGCAGACCCAGGCGTTACGTCCGTTAAGATTTAGTCTCATGCTTGGCTCCCCTGATAAGCAAATCCCAGCTGAAGATCTATTTCTGGTGGGAGCTCAGGTAGGGATGAGCGCGGAATCAGAAAGGTCGTGAGCTGAATCAGATCATGAAAAATACGGTGGGCATCTAAGGTGCGCAATAGATATTCAGAGCCTGTTGAGCCGCCTGTGCCTTGTTTGGTACCGATCATATGCTGGACCATTAAGGCGTGGCGATAGCGCCAGTTGGTGAGCTGTTCATCAATCGTCATTAAAGAAGTCAAAAGCCGATAAGGCATTTGTAAAATCGGTCGCTCGCGATAGAGCAGAATCAGCAGAGCTGCCTGAGTGGCCTGATAAGAAAGCCGACGTTTGCCTTCAGCTTGTGAACTAGCATAAGCTTCTGGGTCAAAAAGGGTTGTAAAGGTTGATTCTGTATTTTCAAGCTGGCGTAAACGCTGTTCGATATCTTGTGGACTTAAGGCCGGGTGCTGCTGAATGCGTTCGCGGTCTGCGGCAAACATCCGTTTAACAGCATCGCTATAGTCGCGCCAGAAGTCAAAGTCGCCAAACTTTAAAAAGGGAGTGCGTTCCAGCCAGCGCTCGATAATGTTAAACAGGCTGGGGTTGTTTTCAGAAGCTGCAATCATTTCGCGATGTTCAGCACTCAGGCTCTGGGTGTAATGGCTCTGATGGTAAGTCAGACGTTTATTAGCAGGCAGGCCCAGTTTGTTTTCAATCATCCGGAACTGAAAGCTCTGAAAACCAGATGCCGGAACCAGTAAGTCTCTGAACTCTAAAAAGTCAAGTGGCGTCATGGTTTCCATAATATCAATCTGCTGAATCAAAAGCTTTTCGATTTCGATGACGCGTTCAAGCCTGCCCACAACTATATTGAGTTCGGTATCTTTGACAAAGTCTTGCTGTAGCGTCAACAGCACAGAGTCAATTTCATGCAAAATCTGTTTAAACCAGAGCTCGTACACCTGGTGAGTAATGATGAAGAGAGTTTCTTCATGGGCTGGCCGACCCAGTTCTGCACTCCGTGGATGCTGGGCCGAAAGCAACTGGGTCAGGCGGAGATAGTCTCCATAATAAGTATTAGCGCTCATAGAGGCATTATAGCAGGCTCAGGCTTTTAATTAAGCTTCGGATAAGCTTTAGCTGTGTTCAGTTGTTTGTCACAAAAATATATGCTTGTTGGTTAAAAGTGTGACTAGTTCCACATTTTGTGTATCGTCAGGTTGTTAAAAAGCTCAAGTTAGAGAAAAAGGATTTTAACAAGCCCAATCGTCCTTGCCATAATCTGGTAGTGACTACAGACTGTATGCTATGACTATAACAGAAGGGCAAATTGACGTTTTCTGCTGCGCGGAAAACGGGTAAGAAAGGCATTACAAGAGGTTATGCTTTCCCGAGTCAATCTGTCTATTTCTCCTGGATACAATCCCCGGATTAAAACATCATGGATTCATTATTTCCTTGCCAGTTATCGTTTGGGCCATGTCACGGAAGCAGCCCGAGAGCTGGATATTAGCACCCAGGCACTAAATCGCAATCTCGCTGCTCTTGAGCGAGTGGTGGGTCAAGAATTATTTCAACGCAGCAGGGGTTCATTCATTTTGACTGAAGCCGGTTCACGCTTTGCTGCTGAAGCTCAAAAACTGCTTGCTGAACTGGATGAATTGTCCGCAATATTTCTAAAGCCAGACAATGTAACACCAGTTGAATTGCGTTTAGGCTGGGCAGGTGGCTGGGAGAATACCGTGTTGGCTGAGATCCTTAGTCAGACGCTTAGTTCACTGTCTTTTGTCTATCCTCGTGTGCAGCGCTATGTCAATCAGTCAGAACTTGAAACTGCTGTGCTGAATCAAGAATTAGCTTTAGGCTTGTCTGGACATTTGCCTCAGACACCCGGTCTTAGTCTGATTCAGGGGCAGCCGATTCCCTATGTGATTGTTTCTGCACCCCAGTCACGTCGTCACTGGAGTCAGTTTCATTACAGCGTTTTGTTAGATCAAGGTGCGTTAGGCGCACACCCTTTAAGCTGGGATGAAGCGCGTTTTCCGCGCAGCCGTACGCTTGAAACGGATTCTCTTGATGCTTGTCTGGAGATGTGCCGACGGGGTTTATCTGCTGCTTGTTTGCCGCTGCCAGTTGTTGAACCTTTAATTGAACGCCGGGAGCTGGCGATTGTGGCTGAACCCCCTGAACCTTTATATTTAACGCCCTGTATTTTTTGGTCAGGCGTGATGCCTGAGCTTGGACAAGTGGTGTTGCGAGCTCTGCGACAGGAGGTTGCTTGATGTCCTTAAAGCTTGAATGGTTACACTATTTTGTTGTCCTGGCTGAAAGCCAAAGCTTTAATGTCGCTGCTGATCGACTGTGTATTTCACAGCAGGCTCTAAGTAAACATCTGGCTCAGATTGAAGCCCGTTTAGGCGGACAACTTGTGCAACGCGCTCAGCGCTTTGAAAAACTTACGCCAGCTGGAGAACTGCTGCTACAAAAGGCACGCAGAATTCTGGCTCATGCTGAAACCCTTGAGACTTTATTTTTAACCACTGATGCCAATCGGGTGGCAGCCCCTTTAAGGCTGGCTGCTTCACCGTTTTTAGAGCCCAGGCTGCTTGAGTTTTTGCGAGGCTTATTGGCTGAAGGTCGAGGTCAGGTTCAGCCTCAGCTGATGCAGGCTTTGAGGATTCGCGAAATGATTACCCGGCTTGAACAAGGGCAGCTAGAATTGGGATTGTTACCGCATGTGCCAAGAAGCTTAAGACATTTGTCACAGCAGATTTTTACTCAATCGCCTTATGTGATTGTGACAGCGCCGGGCAAACAAGTTGGTAACTGGAAGGACCTGAGTTATATCCGCTTAGTGGGTGCTGACCCAGAACTCAAATTAGATATCTGGCCTGAACATGAATGGCCCCGACGGATTGTGGCAGAAGCTGATTTTGAAACGGCACTAGCCATGTGTCGACGGGGCTCTGCCGCGCTGGTTTTGCCACAAGCTCTGGCTGAGCCCGGACTTCAGCAACAATGGCTGCAGCTAGGGCCAGCTATGCCTTTTGAGCATCAGTATCGCTCGTTTTTAGTCTGGTCTGACAGTGTCCGGGCCCATGCCGACAGTTCTGACTGGCTCCAGCGTTTGTTTCCGAAAAATAGTTGAGCTGTTAATTTTTAGGCGATTATCCAAGCAAAGGCAGTCTGATTCATAAACTTAGTCAAAACTAAGTTTGAATTGGGCTGTTTTTTAGCTTGGATTTGGGATGTCTTCAGCTTGCAAGACTATGCTGAATCTTAGGCAAAAACGTTAAGGCTTTAAACAAGTCTAAAACTCAAACGCCATCAGTCAGCGGCGAAAGGAGCTCGAAGATGTATCTGAACTTTTTACCTGAGGTAGTCGCTTTACGCAGCCGTCATGCGCCTTCCGGACAAGGGCTGGAGTTACGAGATGCTCTGATGCTGGTTGCTTGTGTTGCATCTAACTACTTGCCTGCAGGGCGTGAACCAGACCGTTTGTCCTGGCTACCGCAGGGCTGGTTGGTGGGGCGTGCAATTGGCCAGCGGCGCGCTTTAAGAAGTGCTCTTTCTCTAAAAGATATGACTTTATTGTTGTTAGATCATGAAACGCCAATTGCCAGTTTGCCTTTAATTGGTTTAAGCCTTGAAGAAGCGCTGATCTGGCTGGAAAAAATGCTGGCAGAGTCCCTGCCTAAAGGCTATGCGCGCCCTTTGCGTCGTTGGGAAAAAGCACCTGCGTTCAATCCTCCGCTCTTTAGTATTTTGCCAGAGCGCTTAGCCGAGCTTAGTATTTGGTTTAGCCGTGCCCAGTTTTTGTTTGAAGAGCTGTCCCGTCAAGCTGGGAGTTCACCGATTCGTTGTAACCCCAGCGGTGGCGATTTAAGTTTTCATCAGCAATTGCCTGAGCTCAGCCTGGAAATTGGTTTTTCAGTCGGAGACGGAGCTTATCGCACCCCTTATTTTTACATTACGCCCTGGCCAGTCCCGCCACAGGCAGCAGAGATTGCTGCCGCTTTGCCCTTAGGGCACTGGCATAATCAAGGTTGGAAAGGGGCCGTTGTAACGCTCAATCAACTGAGTGGAGTTGCTGAAAAACCCAGCGAGCAGGTTCGCGAACTCAGAAAATTCTTTTTAAAAGTCCGCCAGGACTTATATGACGCATCCATTGGCAAGTGGCGTTTACTAGGTTAAAATAAGTTTAAGGCAGCATCAGTTAAGTCAGGCTGCTAATGACTAACCTGTAGCGAGGAATTTGCTATGTCTTTTTCTCTGCGGATCAGCGCAGCAATGGCCGGCCTGGGGGCGATGCTGAGTTTTTTACATCCCGCGCCAGCCCAAGCCTGGTGGGAAACGGGCCATATGCTTACCGCCCAGGTGGCCTATGACAACCTCAAGCCTGAAGTGCGAGCTAAAGCTGATAAGCTGATTGCCTATCTTGACAATACCGAGCCCGATGCTTCCCGGCATCATTTTGTTCCTGTTTCTGTCTGGATGGATGAAACTAAAGCCCGTGGTTTAAACGCCTTTAACGAATGGCATTACATTAATATTCCCTATAATCCTGAAGGCCTCGCCAAAGTGGTGGATGCCAAAGATACCAATATTGTCGCCGTGATCCAAACCATGGCGGCAACCCTCAAAGACCCTCGCACCAGTGACTTTGAAAAAGCCTTTGCTTTGCGGATTCTGCTGCATTTATTTGGCGATATTCATCAGCCTTATCATGCTGTCGGCAAAGTCAGCCATGAACATCCTGAAGGGGATTTAGGCGGTAATCGCACACCGGTGGTCTATCCTAATATGAAAAACATTCATGCTTTTTGGGACAGCACAGCGGGCTTATTCCCTGAAGTTAAACCCCCGGACTGGCAAAAGCAGATCCCTGGTTTATCAGCACAGTTACAAAAACAGCACCCCCGCGCTGGAGTTGTTACTCAGTTAGAGTTTGCACCCCAGGCCTGGGCTGAAGAAAGTTATAAGCTGGCTGTCAAACATGGCTATGAGACCCTACCGGCTGAAGGCAAAGTTGACCAGGCCTATATTAAAAAAGCCCAGGAAATCTGCGCTGAGCGCTTAGCTTTAGGTGGGTACCGCCTGGCTGAACTGCTAAACGGGAGCCTTTAAGTCGTTCTGAGCTCTGAGCGATGGGCAAATTCAAAGACTAGACTTGTTTAAAGCCCACACTCCCATAGCCCAACGCTGCTTATCCTATGCCGGCTCAATTTGACATCATTTTGCAAAAGCAGAACCTCGGCCCACATGCCCAGGTGCACCCTGCCATGCATATGCCATCACATGGGGAATATCTGGTTGAGTTACTGGTCAGAGGGGGGCTGAAATCAGGCTTAATGTTTGGCCTGGATGACTTTGCCTATAGCTCGCCCTTACTCAATCAAAGCGCTGCTGAAATCTTAATTGTCTGTGGAGCAGATCAGCATTTTCGCGCTGAGTTTGCTCGTGGCTGGCAGCAGCTTAAGCGTGCTTATGCTTTAAAAGTGTTAATTGTCAGCGAGCCAATTTATAGCCCGCTGGCGTTTTATCTCAATCCCCAGGTCAACGCTGAAGTCCATCATCAGCAAATGCTTGAAATCTTCGAGCCTGACATAGTGCTTTATCTCAGTCGTTTTGATGTTTTAGAAGCCCAAAAGCGACATCCACAGATCACGCCTATTTTGTATTCACTGGCGGATCCTGGCTTAATCACCGAAACTGTTTTGCCCTGGCAAAAAAAAGAAAAAACGCTGCTGTATCTGGGTAAATCAGATGCCTGGGTCTACGCTCGCAGCGCTGCTGACGCTATGCCCAGGATTCAGCAGCTCGATTATTTTGTTAAGCAAAAGCGGGTTTTATTTGCCTGGAGCCAGAATCAATTTAGTTTTAGGCAATGTTATAGCGTGGTCAATCAATTTTGTTTTCAACTGCAATTGCGCTCAGGCTATGCTTTTCATACCGCCCGCACCGTTCAATCTGCTTTACTGGGCAGTATTCCTGTGATTGTGTTGCATCGCGATGAATGGCCAATTTTGCAAATTGAAGCCCCTTTTGCCAAACCAGATCGTAATTTATTGCTGGGCTTTGAAGATGCCTTAGATGAGCTGATAGAAAAACTGCATGATGATCAGTTAACGAGCCAGATTCAGACCCGTCTGAGTGAGTTGTTAAGCGCCGGCACGATTCGGCAAGGGGTTGCGGCTTTACTTGAGCAGGTCGAAGCCAGACTTGGCGCTTAGCCCCTTCATTCCTGACTAATCCAACATCAGTATAAAGTGCTTGTTTTAAGTAGCATACATCCCATGGTATTTAAACCTTCCAAGACATTATAATCTTGGCACATCCTCACACTAAGGACACCGCAATCATGGCTCAAAAACAACTCGACAAAGATCTTGAACAGGCCGCTGGCGTAGATTCCGAAAACAAAACCGAAAAACAGGACAAGACTGCTTTTAATCCTGAAAATGACTTTCCTTCACGTCCCGGCAGTGAACTGGTTGTTGTAAACGAGATTCTTCCCGATAAACTCAGCATTATTCCGATTGAACCGAGACCGATTTTTCCCAATGTTTTGACTCCGTTTACTTTTGCTGGTGAACGCGTAATCGAACTGCTTAAAGATGCCTGGGAAAACCAAAACCGCCTCTTTGGCGTGGCAATGATTAAAAACAAAGACGATCAGGATTATTTTGCTTCAGAGCTTCATGAAGTTGGGACGATTCTCAAAATCTACAAAGTTAATATGCCTGAAGACAATGTGATTCAGATTTTGGCTCAGGGCATTCAGCGCTTTTCAAAAGTGCGAAATGTTCAGGCGGAGCCTTATCCGCGCTGGGAAGTACGTTATCACTATGAGCCGCAGGCAAAGCCAAGCGAAGAGCAAAAAGCCTATGCAATGGCGATTATGTCAAATGTCAAAGAGCTGCTGCGCCGCAATCCGCTGATGCAGGAATCCGTTAAGCTGATGCTCTCTCAGCTGACCTTTGACAATTATTTGATGATGATGGATATTGTCGCCTCTGTGATCGGTGCAGACTCTGACAAACTTCAGGATTTGCTTGAGACTTTTGACGTTGAGCGTCGTTCTGAAAAGCTCTTGCTTTTGCTTAAAGAAGAGCTTGAATTGATGAATCTTCAGGACAAAATCCAGAATCAGATCGAAGAAAAAATCAATAAACAACAAAAAGACTTTTTACTGCGTGAGCAGCTTAAAGCCATTAAGCAAGAACTGGGCTTAGAAAAAGACGATAAAACCACTGAAGTTGAAAAAATTGAGAACAGATTAAAAGATCTGGTCTTAACTCCAGAAGCTTCAAAAGTGGTGAACGAAGAGCTGGATAAGCTGCGCATGCTCGATAAAAACTCGCCAGAGTATCATGTCACGCGTAATTATCTGGATACTTTAACCGAGTTGCCCTGGGGTAAGTATTCTCGCGATAAAGTGGATTTACGTCGGGCTCGCCAGGTGCTGAACCGCCGTCATTATGGGCTTGATGACGTCAAAGAGCGCATTCTGGAGTTTATTGCCACTCTCAAGAAAAAAGGTAAATTAGGCGGAACAATTATCTGCTTAGTCGGCCCGCCTGGGGTAGGTAAAACCTCAATTGGCCAATCCATTGCAGATGCTTTAGGCCGGCCCTTTTTCAGACTGTCAGTTGGCGGCATGCGCGATGAAGCTGAAATTAAAGGCCATCGCCGGACTTATATCGGTGCTATGCCGGGTAAGTTTATTCAGGCTTTGCGCCGAACGGGTACTTCTAACCCGGTGATTATGCTGGATGAAATTGACAAAATCGGCATAGGCTTTAGAGGAGATCCGGCTTCAGCGCTGTTGGAAGTGCTGGATCCTGAGCAGAACGAAAACTTTCTGGATCACTACCTCGACGTGCGTTATGACTTGTCTAAAGTGATGTTTATTACTACGGCTAACCAGCTCGATACCATTCCTGGGCCACTGTTAGACCGTATGGAAGTGATTCATCTGGCGGGTTATATCCTCGAAGAAAAAGTCCAGATTGCCCGTCGTTACCTGATTCCGCATCAGCGTGATGAACACGGCTTAACTGAAGACGAAATCAAAATTTCAGATGCGGCTCTGCGTCTTCTGATTGATGCTTATGCTCGTGAAGCCGGGGTGCGTAATCTAGAAAACCAGATCAAAAAAATCATGCGTCGCGTGACGCTTGAAATTGCCGAGAAAAAGCAGCAGACTTTTAGCATTACGCCGCGCAATCTCGACAAGTATCTGGGTAAGCCACGCTTTACGCCTGAAGAGCTGTATGACGAACCGATTGCGGGTGTTACATTAGGTCTGGCCTGGACCGCGATGGGTGGCGCAATGCTGCATATTGAAGCCACTGCCATTGCCGCGGCAAAAGGGGCTGCGGGCTTTAAACAAACCGGCCAGCTCGGTGACGTAATGAAAGAATCGGCCCAAATCGCTTATTCATATGTGCAGGCTTTGCTTGATGAACAACAAGATAGCCATAAAGGCTTCTTTGATAAACATCGGGTGCACTTACACGTGCCAGAAGGCGCAACACCCAAAGACGGCCCGTCAGCAGGGATTACGATGGCTTTGGCCCTTTATTCTCTGGCAACCGATCAGCCTTTGCCCAGACGCCTGGCGATGACCGGTGAGCTGACCTTAACAGGTAAAGTATTACCGATTGGCGGCGTCCGTGAAAAAACAATTGCGGCCAAACGTGTCAAAATCTCAGAGCTGATTTTCCCGCTTGCAAATAAGCGCGATTTTGACGCTTTGCCAGATTATATTCGCAAAGGTCTGACAGTGCACTTTGTCAGGTACTTCCACGAAGTACTGGATATCGTCTACCAGCCTTAAGTTTTTAAATGTTTAAGTCTTTTAGTCTCTAAATCAACAGGGCCAAAGTGGCATAATTTATACCGCTTTGGCCCTGTTGATTATTGAATCTTATGTGTCTAACGGGTTGATTATGCACCTGTTATGCACCTGATTTTTTCATCAGTCTGAATCAGCAAAATGAGTTCCGCAGATTTTGCAAAAACGGGCGTCAGGCTCACGGGTTGCGGCTCGGCATGCTGGACAGGGCGGAATGGTAAAAGACGGCTGATTCGGTTGATTGCGCAGATGAGCTAATTCAACGGTCACAATCCCGGTTGGCACCGCCAGAATAGCATAGCCTGTAATCATAATTAACGAAGATAAAGCCTGACCGGGCACGGTTTTAGGGGCTATATCCCCATAGCCCACGGTTGTGAGCGTGACAATGGCCCAATAAATAC
>CAJYHH010000141.1 GCA_913773825.1 Candidatus Sericytochromatia bacterium
CAGAAGGTGAAGGATTGCCGCCAGCAAAGGGATCGGTTGTATGGCTGCCACCACTGGGTTTGCCAGCAAAAGGATCCGTTGTATGGCTGCCGCCACCACCAGTGGGGCGAGTTGGACGTGCGCGTTCATTGCTCAGGTCATTTTCATTGCGCTGCAAACTGCGCTCCACGTCACGACGCTCAGAGCCCACTTGCTGCAGAGTCAGCGCAACGTAGTTCTTGATCTGCATATGCATGCCGCGGTTTTCAGAGTCTAAACGGCGGGCTTCCTGACGATGGCCCTCGGCTTCACCAGGCAGACGCTCAAGATCATTTACGCGACCCTGAGCTTGAACGCGGTTTTCAATTGCGCCATCAAGATTGCGGCGAGCACCGGCAGAATTGTTCTGAGCTCCCTGCAGATTGTCTTCGAGCTGGTGAACGTTGGGCAGGCGAGCTTCACGCAGATTATAAGCAGCGCGGCTGACGTCCTGGGTTTCGCGATTATTAGCCTGTTCCCAGGCCTGAACAGCGCTATTAAGCTTTTTGGTCGGTTCTTTGAGATCATTCTGATACTTGCTGGTGCGTTCAGCTAACTCACCGCGCAATTCGGTCACGCGCTGGCTTTCCTGGCCAGAGATACCTTTGAGATCCGTAATCAGACCTTCCATTTTGGTTTTGACCTGACCAGGACGCAGTAAAGATACGTTCTGAGCTGGGCCCTGATTCTGGCGATAGTCCTGCTGGAGCTGATCTAAAGCCTGTTTGGCCATGGTACGGTCAACGTGCTGAGCATCGCCACCTTCAGTTGCGATCTGATAAGCCGCGTCGACTTTATCGCGATTAGGTGAGGCAACAAATTTTTCAGAGTCTTTAAGCATGACAGCTTTAGAGGTCTGATCAACATCATCCCCCAGATAAGTCACGTTGTTTTTTTCATCAACTAAAAACGCAGCGCTGGCAGAAAAAGCAGCGGCGACATCATTGTCGATGGCTAATGGCGTTTTACCACTGTCCACTTTTTTGTTGGGATCGCGATCTAGCTCTTTGATGTCGATGGTTTTGTTTTCTTTCCAGAAACTGTCCTCGACGCTAAGTGGATGAACGCTGGCTTTACCATCACTTTTGACAACAACCAGATCTGCTCCTTTGCTCTGCTTGGCTTTTTCGAGAGCTTCCTGGACATTTAAACCAGAAGCGCTGGGAGTTTTGTTTGCATTGATGGGATTACTGGCATCCCAGATACCTTTGTCGTGAGATCCAATCGAAAAATTCGACATCGAGACATCGCTCCTATTAACAGAGGGTGGACACAGGGCTAGATCCAGCCTAAACGCTAGAGTTAACGCCATGAGATTAAATTTTGGTAAAGACCTTTTGGGATTATATGCGGAGACATAAAAGATCTTGCTTAATTTGCCAAAAACTGTAAGATTTTCGTTTTTAAGCCGTCTATTGGTTAAAGGGCCCAAACCCTGAAGATAAAGTTTTAAACTAAAAAAGGGGAAAACAGATGTCTGACGAATGTTGTCAAGACTGTAGCTGCGGCGCTCCCGCTGTTGATAACGGCTGCTGCTGCGGCAGCGAATGTAAATGTGGCCCGAACTGCAGCTGCCCAGCTGAGTGCGGCTGCCCAGGCGCCTAAACATGTCTCAACCCTTGCGGGCAACCATTGCTGAACGCCTGGCCCGACTGCGGCCGGGAATGGTACGTTGGGTCCAAGCCCGCACGGGTTGCTTTGAACTAGCCGAGGAAGTTGTTCAGCAGGCACTGCTTCGCGCATTAGAGCAGCAGCAGACGCTTCGAGATTCAGATCGTCTGGCGGCCTGGTTTAAAACCATTGTCAGTCGTGGTCTTAGCGATGAATTAAAGCGTCAGCAGCGTTTTAGTCCTTTGACAGCAGCACCTGAACCGAGCACTGAATCAGAGTTACCAACTAATGGTTGCGCCTGTGTACTACAAGTCATCAAGCAGGTTAAACCCGCTTATGCAGAAGTCATGACTGCGGTTGATCTACATGATCAATCCTTACATCATGCCGCTGAACAACTGGGCCTGAGCCCCAATAATGCCAGCGTGCGTCTGCATCGCGCTCGCCAGGCACTACGCAAAAAGCTCAAACAAGTCTGCGGCACAGAGTCTGTTGCAGGCTGTCTGGATTGTGGCTGTAAAGTATAGAAGTACGTGACAAGGTCGTTGTCGGTTTAGCTAAACCGCACAGCGCAAAACCGTCAGCGCAGCCTGACTCTAAACAGGCTCACCAGCCCTGCCCAACCTACTCACACCTAACTTGACAGTATCTGGCTAATTTGATTAGATACTCTGGGCTTTTGGTGCATGAGTCACAAAATGTGCGTAAAAATGGATAAGGCGGGTGTATGCCATGTCACTGTATATCGTGCTGGCCGGAACTACCGGTGTAGGCAAATCAACCCTGACACAAAAACTGGCTTCGCGATACCGCTTTCATTCCTTTTATGAAAACCTCGACGATAATCCCTATTTAGCTGATTATTACGCTGGTCAGGGTAAAGAGATCTGTTTTGAAATGCAGGTTTATTTTTTAGGCCAGCGTGTTGCCCAGCAGCGTGAAGTCGAACGGATGGTCCATCAGGGCACAAACGTCATTCACGATCGCTCGATTTATGAAGACTTTCATATTTTTGCCCAACATCAGTACAACCTCGGCTACATCTCTGATCGCCAGTTTGAAAATTATCGTCGCCTGTTTTTTACGGTGACCGATTTACTGCATCAGCCCGATCTGATCATTTATCTCCATGGCTCAACAGAGCGTCTGCGGGAACAGATTCAGATGCGCGGCCGTGACTATGAACAGAGCATTGATTTAAACTATCTTAGCCAGATCAATGAGCTTTATCAGGACTGGCTTCAGCGCCTGCAGGACGGGCCCACCACCATTCCGCTTTTGCCTGTTGATGTCTGTCAGACCGATCTGCATGGTCTTGATTTTGAGGCCTTTTGCAGTGAGTTTGAAGCCAAGATTGAAGCCATACAAGGTCCCCGAATACCGATTCTTGCTGGCAGAGGCCTCTAAACGATTAAAGCCCGTTAACTCATCTCTACTAGCGATTCTGTATTCCTCATAATGTCTGTCAGCCTAAAAGCTGCCTAAAAGCTATTTTTTTGTGAATCATTTTGACGGTTAGGACAGCTGGATAACACCATCACATGCACAAACACTGATGATTAAGAAATTTTCAGCTTTAAAAAGCCGACGATGATAATCAAACAAAATCCAGCAAAAAATCAAAAAAAAGAAAAAGGTAGAAGGGAAAGACCTGAACCCTTCTACCAGAGTCACCCGTTGATGATGGAACGGCGTTGCACCGTCCCGTTTAGCAAACAAGAGGCAGAAATGTTTGTTTGCTTGATTCTATTTATAGCCGATGAGATATTAAATTGTGATTAAAAGCATAGATGCAGACATAAAAAATGTATTAATGTATGCATTAGACCTGAACGGAAACTGTTTACCAGAGTCACAAATCTGAGCCCACTACCAGAGTCACCCGTTAAGATTCCCGAGTTACGAGACCCGTTAAATTGAGACCCGAACCCGTCTACCAGAGTCACCCGCTAGAGCCTTGCTACCAGAGTTACCCGTTGTTAAGAACCCGCTACCAGAGTCACCCACTCGCAGGCCACTAAGAGCCCCGCTACCTTAAAGAGATTCAAAGACCGCTCAAGACCTTTTTCATTTTTAACTGTTTAAACCAATAGACCAATAAACAAAAAAAGAAAAAAGGTAGAAGGGAAAGACCTGAACCCTTCTACCAGAGTCACCCGTTGATGATGGAACGGCGTCGCACCGTCCCTGTCGCAAACAAGAGGCAGAGTTGTTTGTTTGCTTAATGATTACAATAAGCTAATCCACATAAAATAGGCATAAAGATCTTTATTATTTGCATAAAAAGCTGATTAATTTATTTTGATCAGCTTTTTTTCATGCCTTTTTGCAGGTGGTTTAACAGGATTCAATCACTTATTTGTCTCGCTTAAGCCCTATGCTAGAAACATAACAGCACAATCGAGAACAGGAGATGCTTATGTCCAAAAGTCAGTACACTAAAATGCTCAGAATTTTGCTTGGCCTGACAATGGTTGCCAGCCTGAGCGCCTGCCCGGTCGGTGACAGCGACAACGATGACTTCGAAGGCATTGAAAACTTCGGCAGAGAAGGTGATGACGATTAGACTTGTCTCAACTTGTCTGAACTCGCTCCGAAACAACCCAATCTACAAAGGGCCCCGACAGCTGCGGGGCCCTAATAATTTTTTAATCTAGTTTAATTGCGGATTTTAAAGCTCAGAAAAGCGCCACCTGTGCTGCCCAAATCCTGGCGCTGATTAGTCAGTGGATCTGTACGACGGTCATTGGGGTCATATTCAACCCGTAAGCCGATTTCAGCATCCCGCCCCAAAAAACGAATATTGCGGTCAACTTCAAATTCACCGCCTTCAACGCCAAAAACAGCTGCACCCGCGACTCCAACAGCACCCGCGACAATCGGATTGTCCATCTGATTTTCACCCCACTCGCGCATTTCCTCACCCAGCATTTTTTTCTCAAAACGTGGGTCATGGTGCTCTCTAAAACTGACCTGTTGGTCAAAGTTATAACTTTCAAAGCGATGATAATCGTGGCGGCTTTCAAGATTCAGATCACTCGGAAAGGTCTGAGGTCCAATATTAATCCCAACCGGTGCAGTGGGATCAGTTGGGCCCGCTGGAGCTGTTTGCTGAACAGCGGGTTGGGAGGATTTAAGTCGCCAATCCGTTTGAATCGGCTGTGAGGCGCCACCAGCAGCACTTGGTCCGTTCATGTCACCCAAAACCCTCGCTTAGTTTGCTTTCTCTTTATATTACCCGAAGTTTTGGTTTTTTTAACAAAAAGTTTTTCAACTTGCAAAGTAAGCCAAGATCAGCTGTTAACGAGGCTCAAAGACATGAAGCGGAATTCGCTCAACTAATTGGCGGCAAAACTCAACGCCTCTGACACTGTTGCCAAAGTTATCTAAGGGCGGTGACCAAAGCGCTAAGCCCATCACACCAGGCACAACCAGCATCAGCGCGCCCGAAACGCCGCTTTTAGCCGGCAGACCAATTCGAAATGCAAATTCACCAGAAAAATTATACATCCCGCAAGTCGCCATTACAGTCAGACAATCCCGCAAGGTACGTGGCGCCAACTGAGCTTCTTGCACACCAGCGTCAGATGTTTTAACTGGGCAAACGCCCCGATTGGCAAGTGTTGCAGCAGCAACCGCCAGCTCACGCGCATTAAGCGTTAGTGAACAGGACTGAAAATAAAGCTCAAGCGTGGCTTCTAAGTCTGTATGAGGCGGAAAAGCACCTTGTTCACGCATAAAATAAGTCAAGGCGCGGTTGCGGTCTGCACTTTGGCGCTCAGACTGGTAAACGGCATTATCAAAGCCAGGTGTTGCTCCACTTAAGCGCTGCCAAAAGTCAGAGACGAGTTCAAAACGCTCATGCAGAGGTTTTTCAGGCGCAATTAAGCTACAGCACATAATCCCCCCAGCGTTAATCAAGGGATTATGCGGCAGGCCTCGGGGATTAAGCGTCAGGGCATTAAATACCTGACCACTAGGTTCAAAACCCACATGTTCATGTACCCGCGCCTCACCATGAGCTTCTAAGGCTAAGCAGTAGTTAACCGGTTTGCAGACTGATTGCAGACAGAATGACTCATCAGTGTCTCCCCAGGCGGCCTGACGCCCATCTGCAAAACAGACGGCCACAGCCCAATGATTGGGATTGGCTTTGGCAAGTTGGGGAATATAGGTAGCAACCTTGCCTTCAGCGAGCGGGCGCTGGCGCTCATAGAGCTCTTCAAGGACGTTTAGACAGCTTTCGGGCGACATAGGCGGAATTGTAGCATGTCTGCTCAGATGTTCATTGTCTTCTAAAAAGAAAAACTAAGCGAGGAAAGCAAAAAAAGAAAAAAGGTAGAAGGGAAAGACCTGAACCCTTCTACCAGAGTCACCCGTTGATGATGGAATGGCGTCGCACCATCCCTTTCGCAAACAAGAGGCAGAGTTGTTTGTTTGCTTGATTATTACAATAGGTCATGTCATGTTAAAAAGGCATCAAGAGAGCCGATCTACATATAAAAATTTTATCAAGTTTATGAGATAGGGCAGATAAGTAAAGGGCTCTTCCAAAAAAGCAGTGGGCCGGGTCTGCAAGCGCTCTCTGAGGGTAAGTACTTACAAGCCCGGCCAGAAACTATTGTATCAAGTCCGTTACAATCAACCAAACACCCCTCATTATCAGAATATCAGACCGACGTTTAGGAGTATCACTCTGAAATAACCGCCATGGTTGCCAACATTTTAGCGCAGGCATAAGTTTTTGATTCGCGCTGGCAATAGACATCTGCTTCAATAACCGTGATGCGCCGACCAGCCCGAATGACTTTGGCAACTGCTCTTAGACGCTCACCCTGGGCAGGCTTCAGCATATTTTGTTTAAACTCAATGCTTAAAACCCTCTCGCCGTCTTGCATACAGCTTGCAGCCGCCATAGCACAGGCATGATCAGCCAGCGCTGCCTGGACACCCGCATGAACAAAACCATCCTGCTGCAAGTGTTCAGGCCGAACCGGCAAAGCCAGGGTAAAGCTCCCCCATTCAAGCGATTCAACTTCAACACCCAGGAATTGTAAAAAAGGCGTGTTAGCAACACTCGTTAACCAACGGTCACGGGCTTGTTCAGATAAAACAGGCTTTTCAGACATTTAAACTCCTTGTCCAGACTTATTTTCAGGACGAGTCCGGCTGAATTTTTAAATTAAATTTTGATTTATTAGTTCAGTTCTGGCCGCTAAAAGGAGATTATATATTGTAACCTTATCTTCAAAGTGGGAAGATGACCATATGGATTTTAAACTCAGGCCCTCCAGCGCACCTGCTGATGCAATCGGCAAGCTCATCGACAGACTCACAAATTCCGAGCAAGAAACAGCTTTAAACCCTCGTTTTAACGAAGATTCGGATCTACAGGCTGTGCTTAAAGGCTCAGCTTTAGAAGCTGGAAGCAAAGGTGATGGCGTCTTAAAAGTTCAAAGTGCACTGGCCGATTTGGGCTTTTATGCAGGCGATAAACTTGATGGCGCATTTGGCCGCCAGACTGCTACGGCTGTCAAAAATTTTCAGAGCAGTCAAAAACTGCCTCAGACGGGCCGTGTGGATGCAAAAACGCTTCAGGCTCTCAGCAAAGTGGTTCCTGAAGCTGGCGCTAAGATTTGGCAGCAAAGCGGGGATCAAAACTTGATCCCTTCCAACCTGCTTGAAAACGGTAAACGTGCCCGCGCCGTTGTAGATCTTTCTGAACATCGCCTGTTTCTGTTTGAAGAAGACAGCGACAAGCTCAAAAAAGTTTATAGTGTTGCAACCGGCAATCCCAACCATCCTGATGGCAAAGGCATCAAATCAACCCCAGGTGTCAAAGTGGTGACATCGAAAAACGCAGACCCAACCGAGGTTGCCAATCGACTCTGGCCAGAAACCAAAGGCAAAGCGTTTGGCACACGCTTGATCGATTTGTCCCATCAAGACCCTGTTACCAAAGAATTTAAGCGCAGCGGCGTCGAACTTCATGGCACTTATGCCCGCAATTCAATTGGTACGGATGCCTCACACGGCTGTATGCGCATGCTTAACGAAGATATCGAAGAAGTCTTTAGTGAGCTTAAAAAAGGCGACAATATCATCGTTCAGGACTAAACGCGCTTTTCCACCCAAACAATCGCCCCTTTTTTCGGACCAGATTGTTGAACCCTTGATGTTTATAAACGTATAAACGGTTCAGCAGTCTGGTCCGTCAACTTAGAGGCCTTACTCTATTGAAACACCATTGTCATTCTCATTACCCTGCTGATGAAGCAGTAAATGCTTTTAGACAAAATTCAGCGTTTGGACTCAGCCTGCAAAATCGGCACATGCATCATCAGCCGGCCAGGTAAAACTTCATAGCGCACCGTGTTTGCCGCTTTTAAAGTTTCACCATCCGCCTCAAGCGGAATGGAGCGTTCCGCAACCAGCTCCAGCCAGGGC
>CAJYHH010000142.1 GCA_913773825.1 Candidatus Sericytochromatia bacterium
ACCGATTAAATAGCATTAAAAAAAACAAAACCGACAAAATGTAATGCCGGTTTTAAGATTTATTCGTTCATTGTTTGGGAGTGGTCTCAATTAAAGATGACGGGTCTCACCTTCTATGGGCATCCAGGTATTGCGAAAACCATCCAGGTAAGTCACAGGGGCTGCAGCAATTTCTTCAGGGCTGATATTGTCCAGACAGCCCAGATTAACGGCAACATATTTGCCACCCAGAATATCCAGTTCACCCCGCTCAAAAGCACGAACGCCACAGTTCTGGCAAAAGACATGATGAGAAATAAACCCACCAAACTGATAATCCTTTAAAGCCTCAGGCGCCGACAGCAAGCGGAATTGTTCGGGTTTAACATGAACACCCCACCAGCGCGTTTTGCGGCAAAAAGTGCAGTTACATTTGCTTGTGCCCTGACTTAAATTAATATCTGCCTCGTATTTAACTTGTCCGCAGTGGCAACTACCCTGATAAGTTTTCATGCAATTGTTCCTTATGTCTGTTGGTCTATATTGATTTTGTCATCCATCCAGGACAGAAACAGTCCTAAATAAACAATTCCGAAACTCTTAAAGCTCATCTTGATTCAGGTCTTAGCACGGGCTTTACATATGCAACTATTTGGTTGCATAATACTTCAGCAGGCTCCTCAGATCTGGATCGAGAAAGGCAGGAACAGCCATGGATGATGTTTTTAAAGCCCTGGCTGATCCCACCCGCCGTGAGCTGCTGGATCGCTTGCATGATCAAGGTGGGCAAACTCTGAACCAGCTCTGCAGCGGTCTAGACGTCACGCGACAGGGGGTAAGCAAACATCTGCTTCAGCTGGAGCAGGCCCATCTTGTGGTCACGCTCTGGCGCGGGCGAGAAAAACGGCACTATCTCAATCCGGTCCCGATTTATGAGATTGCCACACGCTGGATTAATAAATTTGAGCGTGGGCGTCTTGATGGTCTGCAAAGTCTTAAAAACGATCTGGAGGACTGTTCCGATGACTCTGACTCAACAAAATCAACCAACTCAAGCCTCACTTAAAACCTGCGTTTATGCTCTGCATATTCGCACCAGCCCACAAAAACTCTGGGATGCGCTCACCGATAATGAGTTTATTCAAAAATACTGGCAAGGTGAGTGGCGTTTTGAATCAGACTGGCAAGCCGGTTCTGACCTTCATTATTACGATAAAGAAGGCAAACTCTACTCAATCGGACAGGTCTTAGAGAGCAGTCCCCCACATAAGCTTGTTTATACCTGGCCAGAGCCCGAAGCAAGCCGCGTACAGCCAGAACCCGAACGCCTGAGCTGGGAAATTACCCAGAGCGGCCCCCATACAGTCAAGCTAACCCTGGTGCATGAAAATCTCAGCGATGAATATTATCAAGGGGTCTCTGAAGGCTGGCCTTCGATCCTCTCAAGCCTTAAATCATTGCTTGAAAATGGCGAAGTCCTTGAGTTTTACCCCCATGACCGGCAAGCTTGATAAATTTTTATTAGCTGTTACCCAAAAGCGTCGGCCGACACATGACGGGCGGCGCATGAATTCAGCCTAGGAGCAAGAGCAGCCTCTTACTGAGGCTTAGCCACACCAAAACGCTTTTCGAGCGCCTGATAGCGAAAGTCAAAAATTTCGCGCACGCGCTTATCGACAAATAAAAGCCCGGCTAACCAGCCAAACGGCCCTTTGCCGATTTCATAGTGAAGAATGTCGGTCATCAATGTGCCGCCATCATGAGCTTGAAAGTGATGTTCATGATGCCAGATTTTATAAGGGCCTAATCGCTGTTCATTAACAAAAAAAGCTTGTTCACGAATATGAGTGATTTCAGTGCACCAATTAAGCGGGATATTCAGCATCGGCCGAATTTTATAGCTAATAAACAGACCTTCATACATCACATCAGGCAAGACCGATTTCACTTCAAAATGCATGTCCGCAGGGGTAATATCATTGAGATTATTCGGTGAGCTAAAAAAGGCCCAGGCTTCAGCTAAAGGCATCGGCAAAAATTGTTTTTGTTCAAGTCGTTTCATGGTTTTAGCATAGCGCTTGACCCAGGTTGAGGATTAAATCTAACTTTTTGATGACAACTTAGCAGACAATCTGGTGTTTGTCTGACGCTTCAGCCTTTTCGAAGGGGATCAATGCGGTGTATCATCCGAAAGGCCGCTTTAAGAACCGATCGTCCTGACACCGTTGCAGCCCAGCCCCAATCCGCCAGCCCAAACGCTTACTGTGTAATGGACAGAGCGTTTTAACCTGAAGAAAGATCTGATTTGGATGCAAGAACCGCTTTCCGCCTATTCTGAAAGTCACCAGAAGTTAGTCCGGGCTTTGTCCGCACTGGCGGGTAATCAGCAAAGCTATAGCCGCCAAGAGTTGGTCAGGCTGGTTCGTCGTAAATATCCAGAACTCAACAAAAACGATATCAAGCCGCAAAAACATTGCCTGAACTATGAAGCAACTTCTGCCTGTGAATGTAGCCAGACTGCTCAAGCTTTATTTGAAAAGCTTGAAACCCCTGACGGCAGCACCCGCTACCGCGTACTGGCGACTGAAAGCAATACAGGGCCCTTGAGTCGTCCAGCCCATTCAAAGCCTCAAAATGCCAGTGCTTTTGCCCGTGCTCCGGTTATGGCCACTCGTCGCCCTGAGCCCGTAGTAGAAGAAGAACCTAAAGATGTCCTGAAAAAAATTCTTGAACAAGCGCCTGAAACACCCAGTGCGCTGAGCAAGCCTCATCCGGCAGAAGCTCCCAAAGGTCTACGGGCCTGGCAAAAACTCGGTCTTGAAATTAGCCAGCAAATTGCCCAGGGCCTCAAACAGCGTTTGTTTGGCCCCAAAGAATCGCTTGAATCAATTGAGCAGGATCTCAAGCAAAACTTTAAGATTACGCTGCCCAAGGATCTCAATCAGTCTGCAGGGCAGCCAGTTGTTCAGTCGGCCAACAAACTGGCCGAAAAATCACGCTTTAGTTTGCCACCTTTGCCCGCCTTGCCGGCTCTGCCCACAACGGCATCCCAAGAACCACCCCAAAAGTCGGAAAATAAGCCCAAGCGGGCGATCTTACAGGTTTTACGTCTGCCCGCCCCTGACGGGATTCAACGCCTGATGGTTCAACATCTGAGTCTGGCAGACAATAAAAAGCAGCATCTTAAGCTCAGCCCGCTTGAAGAAGGTGTAAGTTTTGAGCTTGTGCATCTGCATTTCCAAGATAAAGTCGTCAAAGAACTCTCTGTCACAGGCAGTGAACCGATCGAAATTGGCTTCCGCTTAATCGCTGCAGAGCCCGGCAGCAGCGGTTTACAGATTCATGGTTTAAACGACGGCGTCTGGCGCTTACTGCATACCACTGAACAAAGTTTCCCGGTCTGCCTGGAGGCTCCGCCTGAAGCTTTACCCGAAACAAAACCAGATGCCAAATCTGAGGCCCAAACAAAAGCGGCAAAGCCTGAAACAGCTGAACAGCCTGAGGCCCAATCTAAAAGCCCTGCTGAGCAACCGGCAGACAATCAGTCAGAACAAAGGCTTAAAATAACTGACACATCCGAGCCTGTCGCTGAGACGGTTCAAACAGATGCTGAATCCAGCTCAATATCCGTTATAAGTGTTCAGCCGCAAAAAAAACCAGCCCCCTTCACAGAACCCGTGATTGAAAAAACCGAGCCGGTTAATTCCCTGACCTGGTTAGAGCCAATCCCTGAACATTATCAGCCGCTTTTGCTGCATCTTCAAACCCATAGCAGTTTGACAGAAGCCGCGATGATTAGTCTGCTGGGTGGCGGCAATGGCGGCGCTCGTAAAGCCCGTGGTTTTGCCAATCAGGTAGACCAGTGGCAATTGCCATTTGAAATTGAAATTGTCTCAACTGACGAAGGCAAAAGTTACCGCAAAGTGTAGCAAAACTGCCGTAATAAATAGAGAGTTCCAGTATGAAACCCCAGGATATCGAACATATTTTTGAACGACTGCGTGAGGGCATGGTACCTGAACGCGGTCTTGAGGCCTTTGCAGTTGGCATTGATGCCCCGATGAATGAAATTCGCCGCCAATTGCAGCTTACCCGTCAGGGTGAAGGGGCCAGCAAGTTTTTACGTGGAGACTATGGCTGCGGCAAGACGTTTGTCTCTCAACTGAGCTTACTTGAAGCCCTGCAGCAAAACTTTGCTGTCGCGCGTGTGGTTGTTTCACCCAACGACACACCCTTTTATAAATTTGATGAGGTCTATGCCCGCATCGCCGGTGGTTTACAAACCCGCCTGGCGCGTGGGGGGGCTTTAGCAGACTGTCTCGATCGCTGGATTGGAGCAGTTGAAGACGCGCTGATTGACGAAGGTCATGACCCTGACGCAGATGACTTTGACGAAAAAGTCTCGCAGCGCTTTGAATCTGAACTGGCTGAACTTGGCAAAGAAGAAGCTGGAGCTGATTTTATTGCGGTGCTGCGTCAGTATTTTCGACTGAAACAACAGGAAAAACTGCCTGAGGCTATGCAGTTATTAGCCTGGCTGGCGGGCAGTAAAAATATCTCTGCAGCGGTTAAACGTTCAGCTGGTATCAAGGGTGAAATCTCCAGCCAGACCGCGATGATTTATTTAAAGGGCTTACTCAGCCTGATTAAACGGGCGGGTTATGCCGGTTTAGTTGTCGCTGTCGACGAAATGGAAACAGTGCTGCGCATGCGTACAGATATTCGCGAAAAATGCCTAAACGGCATTCGCCAGATTCTGGATGCCTCACCCGAATACAAAGGTCTGTTCTGGCTGTTTACCGGCACACCTGAATTTTATGACAGCCGTAAAGGCGTAGCCGCACTTACTCCCTTACATGATCGCATTGCTTTTCGCTCATCAGGGGGATTTGTTAATCTGCGTCAGCCTCAGCTTGAGCTCACCCCCTTTGATCGCCAGCGCCTTTGTGATGTAGCTTCACGCCTGCGCGGCTTGTATCCAGCAGAAGAACGCAATCGCTTAAATCACTTGGTCGACGAAAGTTTTATTACCCGTCTGGCAGCCCAAGTTACTGAAGGCTTTGGGGGCGATGTCGGCATTGTGCCCCGTCAGTTTTTGCGTGAATTTGTTGATGTGCTGGACTTAGTGGATCAGCATCCTGATTATGTTCCGGCTGATGTTTATGCCTTTAAGCCGCGTGAGCTAACAGCAGAAGAAAATCATTATCTGCATGGACACCATCAGGATACAGACGTTGAAGTGATTGAAGCACTAGAGTTTTAAACTAGTCAGTGTCTAATCAGTGTCTAAAACTCAGCAGATTTATCCATGAGCGTCTTTAAACGCTTTCATCCTAGATTGCAGCATGCACTTGTAAATCGTTTACAGTGGCGCTCGCTACGAGATGTCCAGGAATTAGCCGCAGCGGCGATTTTAGACCAGCAGAACTGTATTGTGCTAGCCCCCACTGCAGGCGGCAAAACCGAAGCGGCCTTTTTTCCGGTGATTTCAGGCTTACTAACAGATCAATTACCCGGCGTTGGCTGTTTGTATCTCTCTCCGCTCAGGGCGCTGCTAAATAACCAGGAAGAGCGTTTAGGTCTTTATACCGACATGGTGGGGCTTAAGCGCTTTAAATGGCATGGCGAGGCCTTAGCTAAAGACAAACAGGCTTTTTTAAAAGAGCCCTGTGAACTTTTAATGACCACCCCTGAGTCACTTGAAGTGATGTTAATCAGCCCCCATGTGAAGGCTAACACGCTGTTTCAAAACCTGCGCTATGTGGTGATTGATGAAATCCATGCTTTAGCAGGCGTTGATCGCGGCGCACACTTACTGGCCGTGTTAGAGCGCCTGAGCCAGATCAGTCAGTTTGATTTTCAACGGATTGGTCTCTCTGCAACAGTCGGCAATGTCAACGGCCTTTTAAACTGGTTACAGGGCAGCTCCAAACACCCTGGCCAGATTATTCAACCCCCTCAAAATCCAGGCAAAAAGCAGATTGAAATTAAGCTTGTGGATGAAGTTGAGCTGTCTAATCTTGTTGGTCAGCGAGCCTTTGGCAAAAAAAGCCTGATTTTTACCGATAGCCGCCGCCGGGCAGAAAGCCTGGGACTTTCACTGGCTCGTCAGAACATTGACATCTTCGTTCATCATTCTTCGATTTCACGCGAAGAGCGGGAACAAGCTGAAGCCAAAGTCACAGCCGGAAAAAATGTCGCCATTGTCAGCACCTCAACGCTGGAACTTGGTATTGATGTGGGTGAACTGGACTTAGTCTTTCAAGCTGAAGCGCCCGCTACTGTCGCTTCATTTTTACAGCGTATGGGTCGCACCGGTCGCAGGCCAGGCAGTGTCACCAATACAACCTTTTTAAGCACAAACAGCGAATCGCTCTTGCAGGCCATTGCCTTAGTTGAACTGGCTCGCTCACATTGGGTTGAAAGCATTAAACTTGATGATTCTGCCTGGCCGATTCTGGTGCATCAGACCATGGCTTGTTGTTTACAACACGGTTCAGTAACGCGGCATCAGGTCTGGCAAACTTTAAAAGCCGCCAGCTGCTTTAGCCAGATTACTGAATCAGCCTTTTACTCACTGATTGACTTTCTTAAGTCCGAAGATTTTTTGTCTGAAGAATCCGGCGTCTTATCAATGGGTCTCAAAGCCGAAGAAACCTTTGGGCGGCGGCATTTTTTAGAGCTTTATTCAGTCTTTTCCAGCCCGACGGCTTATCAGGTGGTGAGTCTGTCTGGGCAAAGTTTAGGCGCCATTGAATGGCCCTTTGCAGATGGAGTTGAAATGGGCAGTTGTTTTCGCCTGTCTGGCCAGGGCTGGCTGGTAAAACGAATTAATCATAACGAAAGAACGCTTTGGGTCGAAAAATCCTCTGGCGGGGTTGCGCCTAAATGGGGTGGCTTTGCCCCAATGATGCTGTCTTATCAGCTGGGCCGCAAAATCCGTGATGTCTTAGTCTCTGAGCAGATTTACCCGTATTGCGACAGCAAAGCCCGCCAGCGCCTAGACGATTTACGCCAGGAACGGATGTTTTTAAGATCTCACTTTGCACCGCTACAGATTAGCGGCCCTCATACACTCTGGTGGACTTATGCCGGTGGCAAAATCAACAACACGCTGCGTTATGCCTTAGCCCATGAATTAGGCTGTGAGATCACCAGCAATAATTATTCACTGCGCTTTCCTGAAACCGTTTTAAATCAGCAGGATTTTGATGCCCTACTGCAACAAATGAGTTTGGCTGATTATTGGCACAACTCCGCTCTGTTACAAGCCATTCAGCTCCAGTTACCGGAACAGCGTCTGAGTAAATTTCAGCCCTGCTTGCCAGAAAACCTGCAGCATAAGATGTTAGCAAAAGAATATCTTGCACTCAGCGAAACCCAGACTTTTATAACTGACTATTTGAATTCAGGCACAGCTGATTGATTAAGGTGCTGATTCATGTCAGCGTCCTGATATTCCTGATATTCATGGCATGGAGCTGATACTGGCATCAGGTCTAAACTCTACTGTTCAACCCGCTTTAGTCCTGTTGAACTTTGCTTATTAACAAGATCGACCCAGAGCAAGACAACTGTCAAAAAAAACGTGGTAGTCCTACAACTCAGACGGCTATAGTAAGGCCCATCGATTCCGCTTATGCTTTGGACATGTACTTAAAAGGTCAGACGGCTTTTAATCAAACAGCAAATAAAGCAACAAACAGAAATAGCTTCTCTCTGTTTCTGATTCTGGCTATTTAAGTTCTCACATTTAATGCGCTTTTTCATTTATTCCAAACGCCAAAGGAATCCAGATGCGTAAACTCATTCTGACAATCTTCACCCTCAGCCTGACCACAAGCTTGGCAACAAGCCTGACTGCCTGCAGCAATCAAACACTGCCAAGCGCCCAAATTAATCAAGTCAATCAAATCCAGCGCCCTGGTGTTCAGACGCTGCGCGCCCCAGCGACCTCTCCTGTTCGCTCAAATACCGTGCTTGATGCGGTTGCCAAACGTTTGCGTTTTGTCAGCTTTCAGCTAAATGACCGCGATCGCAATGGCCAGCTCTCACCCCAGGAATTTCAGAATGTGATTGCGGGTTTACCGCTCACTCAGTTTGATACCAACAAAGACGGACAGCTAAATTTCAACGAATTTGATAAGGCGATGCAAGGGGCAAGTTCTATTTTTAATCGCAATGCTCTGCGCAGCTATGCTCAGCTTATGTGGAGCCAGGTCAACACGGATCAGAATCTATTTGTTCTGCGTAGCGAAGTTGAAGCCTATTTTACGGCCCCCTATAATCAGCCCGGTCAACAGCCAGTTATTAGCCCACCAGACTCCAACCCGGATATACCGGCTTACCCTCAGGCCAACGGGGATCAATTAAAATTTGAAGCCCGTAAACAGGCCATTGATTTTTTTGTTCAGGCTGATGTCAATCTTGACCAAAAGCTCAGCTTTAGTGAATACGAAGACGGTGTAGCCAAACAAATGCTCAGCAGCAGTGAAAATAACCTGAGCAATAATTATGGAGCATATTACCCCAGCCCAAATGATGGAACAGGTTATGGCACAGGCTACGGTTATCGTCCTGACGGCACCCTGATGCCAAACCGTTAAAACATTCCGCATTTTTCCCCACTAAATTCCGGATACTTCCCCGCTGGCTCGGGGAAGTTTTTTTTATGAGGCCGTCACAATCTCATCCGTGGCTGACTGACTGGGGTAGAATGATGCATCAGCATGTGTTCCAAAGGATTATTATGGACCACCAACATGTCATCTGCGTCGCTCGCGGCGACGGTATCGGCCCCGAAATTATGGATGCCACCCTCAAAATTCTCAAAGCGGCCAATGCCCGGCTCGAGATTCAGGAAGTGGTGATTGGTCAGCAAGCTTATGAAGCAGGCTATAAATCGGGTGTGACCCCTAAAGCCTGGGATGACATCCGCCGCGCTCGCGTCTTGCTCAAAGCGCCCGTTATTACACCACCTGACAATCGTTATAAAAGTCCAAACGTGATTATCCGCAAAATGCTGGGTCTTTACGCTAACGTCAGGCCCTGTGTGTCTTATCATCCTTTTGTGCCGACCCGTCATCCGAATATGAACGTGGTGATTATCCGCGAAAACGAAGAGGATCTGTATGCTGGAATTGAACACCGCCAAACCGCTGAAGTCACCCAATG
>CAJYHH010000143.1 GCA_913773825.1 Candidatus Sericytochromatia bacterium
GCCCGAGACATTTTCTTCTCCACCGCTGCTTACCACCGTGTTTTGAGAGGACTCACCTGCATTTACTGCCAGCGTACCGCCACTGTAAAGCATAACCCCTGAAGCCTTCCCTGCGCTGATGGAGAAAGCCCCCACAGGGTTAGTCCCGCTAAGCGTGGCTCGGGTGTTAGTTATTAATCTTCCGCCTGACGACTGCGTAACGCCAAGGGCAGAGCCGCCTGACGTAACCGAAAGACTACCTCCGGACTGAAGAACAGTGCCTGAGGCAGAGCCGCCTGCCAGCACAAGTTGCCCCCCCCCGGACACAACCGTGGCCTGTGACGCTGATGCAGTGCTGTTCACGTACTGTGTACCTGCGACGCTCGCAGATACTGACAGACCACCACTGTTGACTTCCTGTATACCTCCACTACTGATAGTGTCAGACGTGGTTACGCCCCAGACTTTCTGGTTGCCGCCT
Organism: Candidatus Sericytochromatia bacterium; assembly: GCA_913773825.1. GTDB lineage: Bacteria > Cyanobacteriota > Sericytochromatia > UBA7694 > UBA7694 > CAJYHH01. Next base: position 461 of record CAJYHH010000143.1, read on the forward strand.
GACAAAACCGTGGTCATGCTTGCGGAGCCTCCACTTGAAATATTCTGCAGGGCCCCGCTGTTTAATATCGTTGCCTGGGCTGAGCCAGCGATGTCGGTGTTCTGAACGGCACCAGCGCTCACAGTGGTTGAAAAAACCTTGCCGCCACTGGACACAAACTGTTTAGCTCCATTCTGGAGAAAAGTCTGACTGGCTGAGCCACCTCCATACACCTGCTGACTCCCGCCGGAGCTGACCGTGGTAGAGACAGCGCTCCCTGAAGACGCTACATACTGGGTTCCAAATACTGTGGTTTGATTAGCCAGGGCTCCGTTACTGACAACAGACTGAGCGCCCCCGGCTTTGATTGTGGCTGACGTAGCCAGGGAACCAGTACCATTTACGTTTTGGCTCCCCCCCGAATTAACGGTTGTCTGAAGTGCCGTCCCGCCGACAACAGCCTGAGTGCCACCATTATTTACGGTCGTTGAGGTAGCACTTCCACCGTACACCCCTTCAATACCGTTCATGAAAAGAGAGGTCTGAGAGGTAGTCCCACCGCTGGAAACGTTCAGGAAACCCGATGTGACTGACGTGTTCGTCCATGTCTCACCGGCACTGACGCCATAGGATCCTCCGCTTATCACCAGGTTATTTTGGTTTCCTGCCATCGCCCCCTGCGGGCCCAGAGTTCCGCCCATTAACAGCAGGAGCGTCGCCGCTTTTTTGACTGCCAGCGGGGGGCGCCCGCCGCACCCTGCTTTTTCTGACGCCACTATCCAGGCCTGGCGTGCCGCACTCCAGACAATCCTGTACGCTCTGTTCATATCACTGCCTCATCATCATGTTTTGTTATGATCCGCCACTCAAGTGTCGGGGGAAATCGCATATGCATGCGTTAACTGGTTCTCAGTTGTGTATGCAGCCGGTCGATAACACCGGTGACCTGTTTGCCTGTAATCAGCCGGGTGCACTCAAACTGCCGTTCAGTCCCCTTATGACGCGGACACCAGAAGAAATCGTGGTGGTCAAAATTTTCGTGCAGGCTGTCCCAGCAGCCGCTGCAGCCGTGACTGCTGAACACGCGCCATGGGGTGTAAAATTCGGCGTTAGGCAAGCTGAAGCCGCTGATAAGCACCACCGGTATGTGTGATGCCCAGGCAAGCCAGGAGAGTCCGCTCGCCAGGCCTATAAAAAAGCTGGCGTGACGCAGGAGGTCTACCCGTGCCTGCAGCGGCAGGTTGCCGGTAAAGTCTTCCGCGCCGTAAGGAATATGGTTCCAGAGAAAACCGGTGCCCGTGGTAGACTCCCGGTCAATGCACAGTACCCGGTACCCCAGAGATTTCAGGTGCGCGACAACCTCTTTCCAGCCATGGCCGTTATTCCAGAACTTGGCCTGGCAGGTGGACTGCACAGCAATACAGACGTAGGGCTCATTAATGGTCCGCGGCGCACTGAGGTTCAGGCGTGGAGGTTCTTCGCGAGGATCAACACCGAGGATATAGCCCGCGATCCGGTGAAAGCCTACCTGGCGAAAGTCCACTGGCTGATGCGTGTCATTACCGCGAAAGAACAGTCCAATTCGGTAGGTAGCGTAATAGGTGCGGTCACGGACAGCTTCCGGTGCCGAGAAACGGATATCCGGGTACTGTCCCTCCAGCAACGCGATAATGTTCGGTGCCATAGTGCACTCAAGCCGGCAGCCGTGAAGCTGGCGAAACCGCTCTGCATAATGGAACCAGCCAAGCAGATCGCCCAGCGTGCCAGAGGGAAAAGAAATCAGCACGTCGCGGTCTTTGAGGGACAGGGTTTCGTCCAGCAGAGGCTGGCGTTCATTTACCCGCCAGACCTGAATACGGAAGCGGACAAAATACTTTTTGGCAGAGGTGACCCATCCGGCGCCTGTTTCGCAGCGGAACAGAACGTTGCCGGAGTCATCATCCAGTATAGCCACGCACCAGCGCCCCTCGGGCAGCAGCACGCGGGCTCCGTCATTGAAGTCATAGAAGATGCCGCAAGGCCCTGCGACAGAAGGTTTTTCAGGTGGAAGAACGAACGGTGATGTTGCTTCCACCTGTGTGGCAGGAGCGGCTGAAGGCGCAGCATCCTGAACCGGAGCTGGCCCGCTCATGGCCTGCTCCGCAGATTCTGATGCTGAAAGAACAGCGATATCAGGCTCATAAGTCATGATTTAATCTCCGGTTTAGTCGTCACTTTCCGGCGCTTAGAAACAGCGTGTGGCTGATGTTTCCGCCCGCGTGGTTTCAGGGCAGGAAACACAGAAGAAAGCTTGCAAAGTCCATTGCTGCGTTGGGTATAAAGGGTTTTCACTGACCGTCCCATACTGGAAGCACAGGCGTTGGCCGTATTACCTGAAAGCCAGTCGGTAACAGCTTTGTGCTCACCTGGAGTAAGTACCTGTAAAGCGTCTTTACGCTTTACACTGCCCGGTCCCGAAAAAGTTGGGCTCACTTTTCCTGTCAGCATGAACTGCAGCAGAGACTGCCTGATACCCAGAGGCACAACAGTGCAATTGCTTAAAAGGCCGGGTGAGCAGCCAAGCGCACCCAGTGTATGAATCAGCCAGTCTGCAGGGACCGGGCTTATAAGGAGCACACAGGGTGGATGGCTGCAATTACGTACCAGCCGGGCCAGTGTTTCTGTCAGTCTGAGCAGCATCAGCGGGTCATCCGGAATGACGACGGTCAACCGCCACAGCCCGTTTGTCTGATAGAAAACAGAATCAAGCAGATTCTCTTCATGTATAAGTCGAACCGGGGCGGAGCCTGACTCACTGAGTAACGCCATGACACCCGTTGCTGCATATGTGTCAGTAGAAAAGACGTATTCTTTGAGGCGTCTGATATGGGTAACATTCAGCATTGTGTTTCTCCTGTCTGCCCGGCCATCTCACTACCGGCGTAAATAGTCGTCTGAGCGTGTATCTCAGTTTTTTGAATCACGGGCTTTAAGTGCCGGGGAAAAACTGCTTCTCCGTTGCCTTTTTTTGGGGAAATATGCATTCGCCAGCTTCGAAAGGTCCTTTATCAGCACAGAGGGAAACAGGTAGCCCTGCATGCCCTCGACCGAGTTCCCCAGACTCTTTCTGTACTTTTCGCTCTCAACGCCTTCAACGACCACCGAGGGGGAATAGCGTCTGATTTCTCTGATGACCGTTTCCCAGATAGGCTTCTCAGACATGTTCCAGAAAAACATCCTGTCGATTTTGACGGTGTCGAAAAGGCAGCTCTGTATGGCCGAAAGATTTGCTTTTCCGGAACCAAAATCATCAAGCCAAAGACCAAAGTCGCGACTCAGACAATTCAGATGTGAGTGCTGTGGTGAGGAACCCAGCCCTGCAAATGTCTCTGATATTTCAAGCCTGATAAAAGGCATGCTCATGAGCTGATTTTTGATATCCAGTGTGCTGCAGATAATGCCCGCCAGATCACCGTCGATATTTAATGTGCAGAGCAAATCGTTTTCCAAAAAAAAACCAGCATTCTGCGAAAGAGTTTCCAGCTGTTTAACAAAAAGGGATCTCTTATCTGATAGCGTCGCATTCTTTAAAAAAAACTCAGCCGGATAGAACAAGTCCCCCTGTTCCTCAGCGAGATAAAACCGTGAGAGAAGTTCTACCGCATAAACTTTACCCGCTGGATTTACAATAGGTTCAGCAATGAAAAAAACATCAAAAGGAAGACCCGTTTTATCTCTGAGTAAATGCTTCAATTCAGACTCCTTAAGTTAGAGGCAAAACTCACATCAATAAAAAATACAAGCAGCCCTGACAGAGCACATTTCAAATGTGTCCATTTAGAACTTTCTCGGGCATCAATGAGGCATTAATCATTCTTTAGGATGAATCTTAATTTCGATTATTGATCGACCAAAGCAATCAATCAATAGGTAACGATAGCCCCAATCTATGACCAAAACTATCAATAATTTGAAACTTATCGCTGAAGGCTTTCAAAAATCAACATTTTAAAAAAAATCACTAAAAATCCTTAACATTTATTAACAATACGTGCTCATAAAAAAACCTTATAAGATTCCCTTATTGTTAATAGGAAACATCTCAAATCCACCTGCAAGCCTATAAATCAGAAAGGTATTATTTACGGTTTTTTTTGCGAAGTTGACTTAAGCTTTTTAAGCCAAAAAAACAGAACTCAGACAGGAAAGACGTCATTCGGAAACTTAAAAAACAAACATCAGAAATACGAATGCTTTACTTCATTAAAAAAATATTTAATAAAAAAAGTTAACTTGCAGGAAAAAAAAAGAGTATTTAAGATGATGGATTACCACTGAATGCAGCGGCAAGGTTTCGGCATTTAGACTCATGTAGTTTCTTGTCCCTTCATTAACTTTCACAAAAAGCTAAAGTTCTGACTTAAAGTCAGAGACACTTTCCTCCCCAAACTCGTGGTGATATTATGATTAAAATACGGCTCATTATGCAGACAATTATAACAGCCTCTTTTTTTACGACAGCTGTATGCATGGCGCAAAGTTTGACTGATTCTAACGAGAAAACTGCATTGAAAAGCAGCGTACAGTCAGACAAGAAAAATCAAATCAGCAACGAAAGTTTCTGGGTAGAGAGTTGCTCAGGTGACAACGCTAAACGTCGGTGCAATCTGACGCTTGAGCTCAAGATGAAAGATACCGGTCAACAAGTCTTGCTGGCCGGACTGACTCCAGACAGTAAAGGCCGTATAACCGGTGATTTTACACTTCCTTTTGGTCTGGATGTGTCTAAAGGTATTTCTGTTACAATCGACAGTCCCAGCGCTACGGTTGCTCTTCCTTTCAAAACCTGCCTGCCTCAGGGCTGCATCGTTCCGGTCAGGCTGGACGAAATGTTCGTAAAGAAAATGCAGCGGAGTAAGGCAATGAAGCTGAAAGCCACGCTCAGCGACGGGCATCCTGTGGTGATTGATATTCCTCTTCAGGGGTTCAGCGAAAAACTCCGCCACCTGCCGGAACTGAACAAGGGGGCTTGACGACCTGGTTGCTCACTGCGACAAGAAAAGTAAAACTAATGAACAAACCTGACAGTAAATTCTTCGCCTGTCAGGTCTGTTACTTTACCCGCTCTGCCTGTGCATGCTCTGCCATGCGACTAAACATGACAGTTGGTAACGAAAGAGCCACCTTTTTATTGCCAGATACCGTGTCAAAAAATCCATTCATAACACAGGCAGCATTTGTCAGGCTCTCGCCGTATTCTGGCCATCAGAGAAGCCAGTAAACGGTCCACTGATTCCTGCTCATCCATAATACCTGCCTTCATCCGTGATTTTTACCCGTCATAAAATACGCATCCCGGCCATCCAACGTTTACGTAGTCCGGTATTACTGCCCTTAAACGTGGGGTAGCCACGCTCGCCGCAGAGCATGGCTGAGGCGTACCGCAGCGAGGAACGAACAGCCGTGTCGGGGAAGCGTCATTTCACTTATGCCGGCAACGAATGCTTACGCGCTTCCCTGACTGAAAGTGCCCGACAAAAAAATCATTAGCCTGCTCAGTAAGATAAGCCTCCCCTGAAACGCCTGGCGTCCGGATCCCCTTGCCATGCGACTTCGACTCAATAATGCTGTTTTTATATACAGCATTATTTAAGGGGGGATTTATCATGCCAGAATCATTCACTGCCGCACCGGCTTCAGGCCATTCAGTCCGGAGAACGGCATCATGAAAGCAACATCCTCTTGGGGCGGACTGACAGTATTAAGGCCTGCCGATACCCGTCCCGTGATGCGCATCCCGCTGTTTGTTGAGCGCTGCGCCGCCGGGTTCCCCTCCTCTGCCACCGATTATGTCGAGAGCGAGCTGGACCTGAACGAGCTCTGCATCACCCACCGGGCGGCCACGTTTTTCGTGCGCGCCAGCGGCAGCAGCATGGAAGATTTGGGACTGTATGACGGCGACGTGATGGTCGTCGATCGCGCGAAGGAAGCCACGCACGGTGTCATCGTCATCGCCGAGGTCGGCGGGGAGTTCACCGTCAAGCGCCTACAGCTGCAGCCACAGATTGCGCTGCGCCCGATGAACCCAGCCTGACGCATCTGGCCCGTGCGGGCTGGAAACTGCACGAACTTGCTACCTACGCAGGCCACCGCGATCCGCGCACCACTCAGATTTATATTCACCTTTCCGGCAGGGATCTTGCCGCCCGGATGGCAG
>CAJYHH010000144.1 GCA_913773825.1 Candidatus Sericytochromatia bacterium
CAAGCAAAGAATTAAAGGGCCTTCAGTGACGGTCTAAACGCTTTGTAAAGTGAGCTGCTTCATCTCTAAGGCCACCTATAGCTTGTCATTAGGCTAGAGTGAGGGCATTTGCTTAAGCATAATCTATACAGCACAATCGCTATTTTGTCAGCTTTGTAAGCTTAAATCTTAAATGTGGTGTTAATTTGAGGTTAATAAAAAGGAAGGGTGTATTTAAAATTGCTAATTATTACACATTGTGTGAAGCGTTTTAGGCGATAAGAAACCTACATTCAAACTGCGCTTCAGAGGTATCTTACCGTGTTAAATGGCGCCTCCCTTTCATCAACGCTCAGGCCTGCTGCTCCGCCTGCCAATCCTTATAACTCAGCGCCGCTGGGACTGATTTCCAATATTGTCGTCAGCGGCAGTCTGGGTTACCAGCTTGCCAAAAAAACCTATGAATTTGATACGCTCAGCCTGAGCAATGCTGCCGGGCCTTCTTCGGCCAATATGATGATGCTAAAAACCACGCTGTCAGCCTCTGCCGGAGTCGGAATTGCAATGGGCATTTTCTCGCTGGGCAAACAGATGAATGCGGTCCGGCTTGGCGCACAGGACTCTAAAGGCGCGATGGCTAACGTTGCGGCAGACTCGATCCTGGGTGCGGGGGTTACGCTCAGTGCGGGTACTTTAGGCGGTTTGACTACTTTGGGTATGCGTGCCTTGGGTGCAACGGGCTTTCTGGGTATGGCCGCCGCCACCGTTGGGGGTGTGGTTGGAGGTGTACTTGGTGCCACGGCGTTCTCAGCGATTGGTGTTCGTGAAAAGTTGCTTACCGCATTTAACTCCCAGCGCACGGGTCCGCTGCCTGAACCGGGGTATTAATCATGATCAGACAAACACATAACCACACGCGTCTTTTACGTCTACTCTTGGGTGGATTCGTCAGCTCGATGCTGCTGGGCCTGACGGCCTGCGACGAAGATAATCCGGTTGGCCCTCAACCGCCTCGCACCCAGGTCTTTAACGTAACGACCCTTTTTAGCAAGCGCCCCACGGGCCAGATGAGCAATCTCGAACAGGAGCTGGTGCGCAACATTGAAGGCGCAAGCCGCAGTATCCTGATTGATATGCCCCGGCTTGAGAGCTATGCGGTGATTTACGCCCTGCGCGAAGCTCGCCGTCGCAATGTGCATATTGAGCTTTGCCTGGACGCTTCAACACCGTCTTATGCCCTCCATCCGCTGCGCGAGGATCCCTTCTTTGACAATCGCAAAGAAGAAGACAAAGATAAAGATAAAAACGAAGTCACCATTCGCTATCGCCGCACCAGCCCAACCCCGAGTTTTCAGCATCGCTTTGCGATTATTGACGGTGATCGCGTCTGGTCCGGGAGCTATCAGGCCACACCCTCAAGCAATGGTGAGCAGGACAGCAGCGCGCTTGTTATTAACTCTCAGACATTGGCGAGCCAGTTCAACACGGCTTTTTATCGCATGTACGGCAGCGGCAATAACTTTGCTGAGATTCATCGCGACGACGGTGCCCAGTTAGCTGTGCGCTTTACCCCTTACGAAGACGCTGAAGCCTTTGTTGCAGAAGAAATTGCCAAAGCTACGCGCGAAATTCGCTTTATGAGCGTCAGCCTGACCAGTCAAAAAGTCGCCCAAGCGCTTATAGATCAGGCCGCTAAAGGCATCTCGGTTGAAGGCGTTATCGAAAGCGATAATGCTGAAGCCAGCGGCAGCCAGTATGCCTCTTTACTTGAGCAGAAAATTGACGTTAAACGTGACGGCAATCCTTATGAGATGTCGCATCAGGTGTTTATTATCGATGGTCAGACCGTGATCACAGGCTCACGTGAATTTAACGGCGGTCAGGGTAATCTGCAGCAGGTGTTAGGTCTGCGCAAAATGCCTGAAGTCGCTCAGGCCTACCAGTCTGAGTACAATCGCGTGCGTGGCAATAGCCGCTAATCGCGTCGCTGTTCTGCTGACAGCCTGTTAATTTTTTAAATGATTCTGAATGGAGTAGAACCATTCCCAAACTTATCAGGCCATGGTCCGCCTAAAAGAGGCTCAGGCGGACTTTGACAAAGTTCCTGCGCTTGAGGATGCCTGGTAGGCTAAACAGGCCAAACTTTAGGCAGAACATCAGGCCGAACTCAGACCCGTGGCTTCTGAATCTCTTTCTGACGAGGCTTTATAAAGCCGGAAACGGATCTGTCGATTTTTGAGCTATTTACGCGCTGTCTGGAGCAGCTTCATGAGCGCCTGATATTGCTCTGGCGGGTAGCCGGACATATTTTCAGCATAAGCCTTGGCATGATCAAGCGCGGTCAGGCCCTGTTTGTCCTGACGATTGGGATCAAAGCCCTGCTTGAGCAGCAAGCGAACCACTTCAAGTTTACCCCTGATCCGGGTATCATCCAGGCGGGTGCTAATCTCGTCTCCGAGATCCGATTCACTTTTGCCCAGAATATTAAAGCCATAACGTCGAGCTGCCATCATCAGAGCTGTATGGCCCTGTTTGTCGCTGACAGCGCGGTTAGCGCCTTTTTCAAGCAAGAGTTTGACCGTGCTGGCATGGCCGTTGGCTGCTGCGATCAGCAGGGCGGTCTCGCCGCCTGCAAAGTTTGTTCCGTCGCCAGCGTAAGCGCCCTCAAGCGCTGCGCCTTTGGCCAATAATAACCTGACGCTTTGGTCAAGGCCTGCTGCTGCGGCATTCATTAGCGGCGTCCATCCGCCTGGGCCCTGCACTTTAGGATTGGCACCGCGTCTGAGCAACAGATCTACGGCCGCTGGATCTTTGGCAGCCGCCGCCATCAGGGGTGTAAGGCCCTCTGCGTTAGGGGCATCGGGCTTAGCACCCTTTTCGAGCAGAAGCTTAAGCAGAGGCAGATTCTGGCCTCGGGCCGCTTCAAACAGCATCGTATTGCCAGTCGCCGGGTAAACCTGAATGCGCGCATTGAGATCTGCACCTTTGACCATCAGAGACTGACAAAATGCCAGCCAGGCAGGGTCATCAGCAGTGCTTTCAGCGTCTTTGGCCACGGCCAGCATCAGCAGCGTATCGCCCTCAGCGTTGCGGGCCTTAGGGTCAGCACCGCGCGCCAGCAGCTGTTTGACAATCGCCATGCGCTGCTGGCTGTCGAGATAATCTGAGTAGGTGTAAAACAGCGCGCTTTGTTTAAACAGATCGACCCGTTTGGGGTCAGCGCCCTGGTTAAGCAGCAGCTTGACCATCTCGCTGTTGCCGGTTCGGGTCGCCAGCATCAGAGCTGTGGTACCCGCTTCGTCCTGGGCATTGGGGTTTTTAGCTTGTGCCAAGGCCTGTTTGAGCGCAGCCAGATCTTCACCTGCTGCTGCTTCCAGCACTTTGGCATCCAGCGGCCTGCTTGCCAGATTCAGTTTG
>CAJYHH010000145.1 GCA_913773825.1 Candidatus Sericytochromatia bacterium
GAGTGAACTCTGGTCGATTTTCCATTTTCTGATGCCGGGATTTTTGGGACCGCTACAGCGCTTTAATCGCGTGTTTCGATACCCGATTGAACGTCAGGAAGATACTCTGCGCCAGCAAGAGCTGCGCCGGCGAATCCGGCCGTTTTTGCTGCGGCGAACCAAACAACAAGTAGCTAAAGAGCTGCCGCCCAAAACTGAAATTGTGCAGCTGATTAGTCTCGATGGCCCACAGCGGGATCTGTATGAAACTGTGCGCCTGAGTATGGACGAGCGTCTGCGCGCTGAAATCCGGGCCCGAGGCCTGGGAGGTAGCCAGATGATGTTGTTAGATGCCCTGCTCAAGCTACGTCAGGTCTGTTGTGACCCACGCCTGCTTAAGCTGGAAGACGTTCCGCGTCTGAAGAGCTCAGCTAAACTGGAGACTCTGGTTGAAATGGTTCCCGGTATGGTCGAAGAAGGCCGCCGGATACTGATTTTCTCGCAGTTTGTCAGTATGCTCAATCTGATTGAGGCTGCTTTGCGTAAAGTAGAAATACCCACTTTGCGTCTGACAGGTGAAACCCGTAATCGCGATGCGGTGATTCAGCGCTTTCAGGCAGGTGCTGCGCCGGTGTTTTTGATTTCGCTTAAAGCAGGTGGGGTAGGCTTAAATCTAACCGCTGCTGACACGGTCATTCACTATGATCCCTGGTGGAATCCTGCGGCTGAAAACCAGGCCACTGACCGCGCCTGGCGGATTGGTCAGGATAAACCGGTGTTTGTTTATAAAATGATTTGTGAAAAAACAATTGAAGAAAAAATTCTGGCTCTGCAGCAAAAAAAGCTCCAGCTCACCAGCGGGGTTTACAGTGAGCAAGCCGAAGGTGAATTTAATATTCAGGCCGAAGAATTACTGGCGCTGCTGAATTAAAACACAGCTTTGTTTTTGTTTCTTTAATGGCTTTAATTTAAAAAGCCCCGCTGAACATATGTTCAGCGGGGCTTGTTTTTGTTTAGAAGAGCCTGCTTAGAGCACTCTGTTTAGAGCAGCTTATTCACGGAACATCGATGCTTTTAGGCTAGCGTCAATAATCGCGCGGCTGTCTTCAAGATGGGCCTGGGTCTGACGATCCAGTTTATTGCCTGCTTTAAGCGCATTGTCCATTGCAGACTTGAGATTGATCAGATCCAGACGAGCCAAAGAACGGGCATCCGCCGGATAACGTGTACCGCTCAGATAGATGTTCTTGAGCTGCTCCAGATGCATACGCTGCAGATTGCGGCGATAGCTTGAAACATTCTGATTTGCACTCAGTTCACTCCAGATAGAAGTCTTGAGACTGCTAAACAGCTCGTCTAGAGTAAACTTATCTGCTTTGGCATCAAAGCGCAGCTCATTATCCAGAATGCGCTGCAGCAGACGGGCGTTGGTCAGTTGATAAACCACACGACCTTGTAGTGCCTGCACAAACTGATGCACCGGCACATCCTGAGGCATATCAAACAGTGAGCCCTCAAAGTCCCACATCCGTTCAGTGCCAAGTTTACTTAGCAGTTCTGGGCTAAAGTAAAAGGCTTTAGGACTCAGAATCCGCTCAGAGAGCAGCTTAAGCGCCTGACGTTGGCGAGCCGCCGGGACCACTACTAAGGGTGGTTTAGCGCCCGGATCACCAACATGATTGCGATGGGTATAAATGCCACCGATATGTTTGCTGATGCCAGGTACAGAGCCAAAATACTCACTTAAAGCGGTGATAAAAATACGGCGCAGTTTGGGGTAACGGGTGCCGGGTTTTTCAAACTCCTGCTCCAGTTTACCCAAAAGCTCCTGACCCAGATTCATGCGATGGTTGTAATAGGCTAAGGGGTCTTTGCCCAGATCCCAAAGCTGAGCATTTGGGTCAATTGAATTAACGCCCCCATAAGCGTCTTCGTCTGTGCCGTAGGCTAGCTCAGGACGGCTGGATTTAGCTGCAATCTGATCCAGCATCGCGTTTTCGCTCAGTTCACTGTTTTCAGGGAACTGAGTATAGGCATATTCAATTGCCCATAAATCGTAAAGACCCAAATGAGTCTGGTAATACTCACCTTGTTTTTCACCCTTAGGCGCAATATTGATGGGCGTATAGTCCATCACTGAGCCTGTCAGCCCCTGGGTGCGAGTTAAGCCTTCATTGTTAAGGTCTTTGTTGTCTAACATCGTGCTGGCCTTAAAATTATGCCGCAGGCCCAGGGTATGACCGACTTCATGAGCGACCAGGCCGATGATGTATTGATTGATGAATTTTTCCATCTCTTTGCCTTTTAGTCCCTCATTACGAGCGGCTAAAATCTGGCGTCCAAAATTCGCCTGGCGTGCCAGACCGTTGTTGTAGCTACAGTGCTGGTCGAGTTTGGCCAGGGCTTCTTGCAGGCGAGTTTTGGCCTGATTAGCGGACTCAGCTGTGGTGCTGGACTGTCCACGCAGGGGAGCGACCAGTTCGTCATATTCAGTGAAGATATAGCGAACAAAGTCAGCGCTGATTCTGACGTCAGCGTCGTAGATTTCGCCAGTCAGAGGATGAACGTGAGAGGGCCCAACCGCATAACCAGCACC
>CAJYHH010000146.1 GCA_913773825.1 Candidatus Sericytochromatia bacterium
TCCGCTCAGGAAATGAAAGTCGGCACGATTGACGTCCAGCAGATTCTGGCCAAAAGCCCCCTGATGAAAGCGCTCGAAGCGGCCCAGAAACAGGTCGCTGAAGCTGAACAGGGTCTCGTCACCTTCCGAAACGACAAGTTAAAAGAACTTCAGGAAATGCAGAAACGCGTTCAGGAAGGCAGCATGAAGGAAGACGACTTTATTAAAAAACAGCGCGAACTCGAAGACGAACTGCGCAAACGCGTTGAAGCTGAACAGAATAAGCTGGCCGGTAAAAAAGAAGAAATCGGCAAGATGAAAGTCAAGCTCGAAAAAGACGTTGAAACCGCCGTCAACAAAGTCGCCAAAGAAAAAGGCCTCGACATGGTGATCAACAAGCAGCTGGTGATCTTTGGCGGCACGGACATCACCAATGATGTGATCAAGAATATTCCCAATAGCTAAGCCTAAGGAGCCTGAATCATGTTTTCACTTAAAAAATCATTTTTGGCCCTGATGGCAGCCGCTGTGCTGGCTGTACCCGTTGCGGGCATGACCGCTCCGGCAGCTGAAGCCCAGATGAAAGTCGGCACGATTGACGTGCAGCGTATTCTCAACGGCAGCAGCCTGATGAAAGCTCTGCAAGGTGCCCAGGATCAAGTCAACGCAGCTGAACAAGAGCTGATCAAGTTTCGTGACGGCAAACTCAAAGAGCTCCAGGATCTGCAGAAGCAGGTCCAGGAAGGCAAGCTGAAAGAAGACGAATTTATTAAAAAACAGCGCGAACTCGAAGACGAAATGCGTAACCGCATTATGGAAGAGCAAAAAAAGCTCAACGTCAAACGTGACGAGATCCGCAAAATGAAGGAAAGCCTTGAAAAAGCGGTTGAGACCGCTGTGGTCAAAGTCGCGGGTGACCAGGGTTATTCTATGGTCGTCAACAAGCAAATGGTGCTCTACGGCGGCACTGACATCACGGATATCGTGATGAAAGCGATGCCGAGTCTGTAAGGGCTCGTAGCTGGTGGCTCTTAGCTCTGTCAGCAGGAGCGAATAAGACAAAATCAGTTAAGCGCGATGGTTTAGCTTTAAGCTAGATCTCGCGCTTTTTAAACAGGAAGCAAAAGATGCAGATCACGCTGGAAAAGCTGGCAGCCTCACTTAAGGCGGAACTAAAAGGTGATAAACACTTTATCGTCACAGGACTTAAAGCTCCCGAAGACGCTGGTCTAAACGATCTGGTTGTCCTGCTTGATCCTGACTGGATGCCGCTGATTCAGGCCAGCCCCGCCCAAACGGTTTTATTGCCACAAGGTACTGACACAGAAGGTCTGACCGATCGTCATCTGCTGTTTGTTGAGCACGGCCGTGCAGCTTTTGCTCAGGCCCTTGAGCTATTTTATCCCACACCCATTGTGCGTGCTCACGAGATCTCTG
>CAJYHH010000147.1 GCA_913773825.1 Candidatus Sericytochromatia bacterium
TCTTTCCCTACACGACGCTCTTCCGATCTGCTCAGGCTGAGCTTGAGCATAAGGCGTCTGAGAGTAAGTAGAGTGCTGAAATGAGGTGCCGTCCATGGGGGGTATTTTATCAGTTAGGGGAAAAGAGTTATGGGTTTTGGGTTATGAGTTTTGGGTTTAAAGACGGGAATGGAAAGACAGAGCTTTCTTAGTCTTTCTCTTAAACCCAGAACCTATAACTCATAACTCACAACGGCTTTACGTTTTAAGCGGGCTCAAACCGTTTAGAACGTAAAGCCTAAGCTTACCTTGCCTTGATGGTTCCAGCCTTGGGTGCGATCCGAGGCGGATGGGGCATTTAAGAATTGATTGGGCTGATTGCCGGTTCCGATGTATTCAGCGCCTAAAAACAGGCCGCTCTTGGTCTGGTATTTAACGCCTGCATAAGCGCCAAATTTAGCCTGGGGATCTTCGTAGATAAAGGCTTTGGCGCTGTCAGGCGCAAAGGCAGCTGGATTGGCAAAGACGCCTGCCTGAATGCCGATGGTGTGTTCTTCAGACTTTTGTTTAAAGTTCAAGCCCGCAAACGGGGTGGTGCCTAAAGTCATGCGGCTGGGCAAGGGCACGCCGCCGATGCTCATGCTGCCTTTATGCTGCTTGAGGTCAAAATATGAGCCTGGCATTAAGCCAAAGTCGATGCCTAGCTGATTCTGTGTGCCATCACCGTGCCAACGTGCGCCGGTGCCAAAGGTAATGCCGATCCCTTCGTCGCGGATGCCGTTGTTCATGCCGGGGTAAGGCAGATTGGCGCCGCGTAAGGCTGATGCGACAGGGGACGGGAAGAGAATATTGCTCTGCAGGTAGGGCCCACGGCTATTGCTGGTGTCCAGGGTGACTTTGCCTTTAACCGGGTCCACACCCAGCACGCCGCCCAGCAGATTAATATTGCCGTCAGAGTTGAGTTTATCGAGGCTGTTTAACATCCGCTGGCTGTCAAACATATGGTACTTGGCTTCAATGTCGATTTCAGAACCCTTTAGCTTCAGCGGGCCAGCGTTGATTTCAATCTGGCCACGGCCGCTGGGGTCACCGATGTAGACGCGGGCGTTATTGGTGGCAATCTGGCCGCCGACTTTGAGCTCATGCACATCTTTAAAGCTGATACCAAGCGGAATGCCGTTATAAGCCGTACGAATCGAAGCCGTCATGGTGGAATCAGGGCCAGTCGGCGCTAAATGCAGCATCATGCCCTGGGTGCCGCCAGAGATACCGGTTTGTTTGAGGTAAAAGCCTTTAATTTTGTCGATGTCTATTTCAACTGGCGCTAAGCCCTGACCTTGTTTGAGCGTCACTTTACCGCTGAGATTGCTGATATCATTGATGATCAGGCCTTTGTCTGGGGTTAGCGAAACGTCAAGATTGGCGCGATTGCCGCGCAGGCCGCCGACATCCAGGGTCATGTCTTTGTTGATATATTGGGCGTTAAGGTTTTCAGCCGTAAACTGGTAAATTTTGGCGCTGGGGTCATAGTTCATGCCGAACTTTTGATCGCCACCCAGCTTTAAGAACCAGTCTTCGTCTTTATTGACTGAGAGCTGACCGCCTTTGGGGATTTCAAAGCCCAGCTTTTGCAGCCATTTGCCATCATCACTTAAGCCAAAGGACATCACCATCTGTTTGCCTTGGTCATTAGTACCGGTGATGGTATAGCCCTTTAGTTTGCCCTGTAGATCTTCAAAGCGCAGCTGGCCGCTGGTCATCTGGCCAAGAGCATTTTTATCCAGGACTAAATCAAGATTTTTGACATCCAGTTTATATTGCTCGCTGAGTTTGCTTAAGTCCATTGAGCTGCTATCAAGATGCAGACTGGTGAACTGCTCGGTGTCGATCAGTTTAGCGCCGTTGAGTTCAAATACCCCTTTGAGATCGGGCTGAGTCAGATTGCCGCTGATTTGATCCGCTGTGGCGGTCAGGACTTTTTGCTGATAGTCGACATTGACGTTTTTCAGAGCTGCGCCTAATTGTTCAGTCTGAATGGTGTTGGTGGAGGGTAGCTCAACGTGGAATTTATCAATTGCGCCATCAGCACCGGTGCTGAGTTGCAAATTGCGAATCTGGGGCAGATTGGCAGATGTTTTATCGGCTAAAACGCTCAGGTTATCAGCGTTAAAGTTAAGATCCTGGCCACCCTGAGCATTGGGGGCTAAGGTGCCAGTAAAAGCGCCCAGGCCAACGTTGAGGGGTTTACCGTTGCCGCCCAGATTAGCATAATTCAGGCTCTGACCTGAGACGGTGGCATCTTTGAGTTTGCCCGCGTCATCATAGTTCAGATTGAGCTGGCCGCCGGTGGCAGTTAATAAACCCTTACCGTCGCCATATTGAATGCTGGATGCTCCAGCATTGAGGTTGATCGGCTGGCCATTGGCGCCATAGTTAACCTGACCGGTTACGCCTGTGGCGTTTAGCGCTTGTGCGCCCTGAGCCCAGTCAATCTGGCCGGCAGCGGCATTAATCTGGCTGAGCTGGCCACTGGGGTCATAGTTGGCTGTTAGTGCACCGTTGGCGACCGCTAAGTTTTGTTTGCCATCAGCGTATTTGAGATCTTGGGCAAAGGCGCTAATCTGCTGCAGTTGGCCGCCTGGGCCCTGCTGAATCTGAAAGGCGCTGGCTGAGCTGGTAATACTCTGACTGCCATTGGTCCAGGCGCCGTTAGTCGCGGTTAACGTGCTTAAAGATGAGCCATCGGGATTATGGGTGATATTAAGAGCACCCTGGCCCACGTCAATTTTGTCCTGGCCTGAGAGCACATGCACGTCAGAGCCGATAAAGTTGACGCTATTGGCGCCCGTATTGGCGTTGTTAACCAGATTAAACTCAAGCTGACCGGCTTGAATCTGGGTGCCTTTGGTTAAGACATTAACGTTCTGGCCTGAACCGCCAGTGGTGGTGACGCCATTTTGAACCGTCTGGCCAAGCTGGACACCTTGCGCGGATACTTGGGTGGCGGCGTCGCTATAGGCTAAGTTTTCAGCGGCAAGCTGTAATTGATTGGGGTTCTGGATCAGGCTGACCTGGCTCATTTTGACCTGGCCATCTGTCCAGTTTACGTCCACGTTTTGCGCCTGCATCAGGCTGCTATTGGTGAGCTTATTGACCTGAATGGTGTTACCCGTAGAAGAAATACTGGTGCCACCGCTGTTGATGTTCAGGCTTGAGACATTGATTTTGTCTAAGGTGGGGCCCAGCTGAATATTGCCGGTACCAGCCTGAATCTGGGTGCCGCCCGCCATCAGGTTCATGCCGGTGGTGGCGAGATTGTAGTTTTTGGTGCTGGGGTTATAGCTTAGAGTTGAGCCTGCAGGAATCTGCAGCTGATTAGGCGGTGAGCCGAGATTAATCGGAATCGGCATCTTAATCGGGAAAGGCAGTTTGGGCAGATTAGATGCCGCTGCGCTGCTGGCAGAGGCATAGCTGCTGATCACGTCATTAAAGGGTTTAACTAAATTGGGCGCTTTAACGCTGTTGTTTGAAAGGCTGCTAACCAGGCTTTTAAGATTGCTGGATGCACTGTTGAGCTGAGTACCTGCTTGTGAGAGAGGTTCACTGGTTTGGCCAATTGTTTCAAAGGCCTGTTTAAGACCTTTGCCACCTGCTTTACGCGCTTCATCGACAAGCGTTGTCATGTCGTTAAGCAGATTGGTGGGGATTTTTTCGCCCTGCAGCATTTTGTCGAGCATTT
>CAJYHH010000148.1 GCA_913773825.1 Candidatus Sericytochromatia bacterium
AGTCAGGGTATTGTTGGAGGTATCAATTGATGCAACTGTGTAACTGCCGCGATTAACGCCGCTGCCGTCATAGACGGTTACGGTTTCGCCAACGGTAAAAGTGGCAGCATCATTGACTTGTAGGGCACCAGCTGTGCCGCGGCCGCTATTGCTGCTGTGAACGTTGGTTACGGTGGTGCCAGGTGGGGATTGCACCGCCCCGCCAGCGGGTAAAGTGGGTAAGTCAGAGTCTAAATAAACAAAGTCGCCCTGAATATTGGTAATGGTGCGCACCGGATCGCCGGGATTATTGCCAAAGCGCACGCTGTCACCGATATTGAGCCCAGCTGTGCTGGTTAAGCGGACAGGGCCCGTGCCTGTGCCACCATTGCCGAGGTTCGTGCTGGCAATCGTTTCAAAGACACCGCCAGGGGTAAAGCCTGAGCCGCTATGAAAGGGATCATCAAAGCCCACTTGATCAGCCGGGGACGTGGCGACCTGGCCTAAGACCATATAGTACTCATTGATGCCGTCGCCGTTAACATCGCCGACTTGTACCGGCTGATTAATCATCTGGCTAAAGGTTGCTGGATTTAAAATCCCGTCACCAGCATTACTCCAGTTATGGGAGTTATAAGGCGGCACAAAGCCGTCATCCCCTGGTGAGGCATAAGAGCCGGTCTGGGCGTTTTGCTGCATGATAAAGCGATAGTCAAAAGACAATCTCAGATTGGCGTCAACCACTAAAGGGTTACACGAGACAAAGTCATAGCTGTGAATTAATTCACTCTGAAAGTCTTTAGGGTGTGGTGAAACCGTTGTGGCAGTACGATTGCCGGTGCCGCCAAAGAGTTCAAATGGGGTTTCATAATTGCCTGAAAACAGCGGCATATTGCCCAGTTCAGTAAAGCCTGAGTAGGTGAGTTCACTTTGATTAATTCGCACTTTTGTCAGTTCAGTGGGAGCATCAAGAATCTGAGGCTCGGTGCCATCAAGCAGAATTAAGCGGGCATAATCAGGGTGAGAAGGCAAAAAGTGGCTTTTGATGTCATAAACAACTTTATAGCCCGTGGCTTGGGTGCTGCCGTCAGGCAGGACGGTGACACCGGTGACTTCAAGGGCTAAGGGTAAATCGTCAAATTCCCAGCCCATGCTGACGCTGTCCTGACCAACTTCGTTAACGCCGGGTGTGACAGTGGCGTGATTATAGTCCACGCCGCCGGGACGAATGCCGTCGATTAAAATCGTTGGGTAATTAGCCGTCGCGCCATTGGCGCTGGATTGCATGCTAAAGCGATCTCCCACGCGGACCGGGGGACTGGGCTGGCGATTGGGCTGAATCGCCGTCACGTTGATTTGCAGATTATTAGAGTTTTCACCGGCTACACCGCTCAGGCCCATCTGGCTATTGGTAGTGGCATAAGTGGCATTAATCCGATCAAGGTCCCAGCCCCAAAGGTAAGAAATCGTTGACCAAAACGCACCGTTTTCTTTATAGGCGTTTTCGTAAGTGGCGCCTGTTGCTTGATAATAGGTGCGTAAAAGTAACTGGTCACTTTGATCCAGTGCTTTAGAACCAAAAAAGGGATTATAAGTATAGTTTTTAACCCGGTTGGGATCGTCAAACGGTAAGATGCCGGCTTCACCAGCTGGGTGGCCGTCAGCTAAAGTACCTGTCGGGTCTGTGACGCTGCGTAAATAGTTAAGCAGACCGCTGGTGCCGCTATAAGGGCTGCTATTGCTGATTTTAAGAAAGCTGGCCTGGTTTTCGATATAGCGGCGATAGACATTATTGAGTTTTTCAGTCAGCTCGCTTAGACGGGTTTGCAGGTCCGCCATAATCGCCTGATGGGTTTCAAGGCCTTCACGCAGCTCTTTTTCGCGTCGCTGCTGACTGGCCTGCTGGCTCATGGTGCGCTGATAGCGGTTTACATCGTAATTTTCAAGCCGGAATTGATTCTGATCTTTAACAAAATTACGAAACAGCTGTCCAGAAAAAATGCTCGTCATATCCCCTCGCTTTGAAGCTCTGGCTTCAATTCAACCAAGATGATGTGAGCACCGTTCAGAAACAGCCCTGTTTCCGCGTCCTGTATAGAGCATAAATTTGGGGCTATTTAAAGCAGGGAGTTTTGGGGAACTGAAGCAAAATCCAAGGGTGAAATAACAAAAAAAAAATCTTTGCATCAAGGCTCTGTTAAATTAAATTAAGTTTATGTAAAATCAGTCAGGATTTTATCTGGGTTTTTCTATAGATGACGTGAGCCCAACTCAAGACAGCCCAATTACACGTCCTTCAGGATTTATTCCATTTAACAACTAAATATAGATGCTCAACTTCTGAGCGGATTTTTAGCGTGAGTATTTGCTGCTTAAATCTACCCAGTTGCGTAGAGAGGTTTTTTTGTCATGTCAATTTATTGCCCGTCGGCGGGGGAAGACGCCTGATGGCTCGCCCTGCTTTGGATTTACGTCAAAAACAGAATATTCTTCAGGCTAAACAGCTGTTGCGTACGCTCTGGCGCCAATCGGGCCTGCGTCAGCAAGATTTATTAACCGGTCTTGAAGACCGTGGTTTAGGTATTCGTAAAAACACTTTGTCTAACTGGTTATCCGAAACAGATCTTAAACGGCCTGATCCGGAATGTTTGCTGCCTTTGATAGAGTTGCTTTGCCCGCAGCAACCGGATTTTAGTC
>CAJYHH010000149.1 GCA_913773825.1 Candidatus Sericytochromatia bacterium
CCCAGCTGGCGATCGACTTTAAAAACCGCGGTGTCGTTGCATTTGACTTAGCTGGGGGTGAATACGGCAATCCAGCCAAAGATCATAAAGACGCCTTTTATATTGTTCTGAATCAGAACATCAACTGCACGATTCATGCTGGTGAAGCTTTTGGCCCTGAGAGCATCTCTCAGGCGCTTCATTATTGCGGTGCCCATCGCATTGGCCACGGCACCCGCCTGCAGGAAGACCGCGATCTGCTCAACTATGTCAATGACCACCGCATTCCGTTAGAAATCTGTCTGACCAGCAATGTTCAGACCAAGGCTGTCGACAAACTTGAAAATCATCCCCTGCGCAAATATTATGAGCTGGGGCTGCGCGTCACGCTCAACACCGACAATCGCCTGATGTCTCATACCACCGTAACAGACGAATATCTGATTGCCGCTCAGGCTTTTGACTTTGATGCTCATGATCTGGCTAACCTGGTCATCAACGGGTTTAAGTCAGCCTTTTTGCCGCATAACAAAAAAACCCGTCTGCTGCGCTCTGTGATTGCTGAAATTGACGAATTGCTCGAAGTTCGCCACTCAAAGTACGCATACTAAATGGCTATGAGCCGTGGGCTTGGGGCTTTGGGCAGAGACAAAATGCTCTGCTTAACTTCTTCACAGCCTAAAAGGCTCGGCAGCGTGTTCCGCATCCTGCTAACAGGACTGTTAACCCTTGCGCTGGCGTGTATAAACACGCCAGTTTATGCTTGGGATTTTGCCGGACATTTTATTGTTGCGGCGATTGCCGAACAACAGCTGGATCCCCCTGTTAAAGCAGAAGTCCAGCGTTTGCTTCATCTATTAGCTGATGCTGAGCCCGCAGTCAGTGAGTTGATTCCAGCTTCTGCCTGGCTTGACGCCCAAAACTGGAATCCTGATTTTGGGCTGATGAATGACTGGCATTTTACCGGGTTGCCCTATCCGCCAAGCAGCCTGCCGCCGAGCGGACGCCTGATCGAAGTCAGCGCCATGGCTTTAAAAACCCTACATGGCCCGCGCAGCAGCGACTTTCAAAAAGCGCTGATGCTGCGGGTTTTGCTTCATACCATTGCAGATATGCATCAACCTTTACACGTAATCAGCTATCTTTCAGCTGCTCATCCCACTGGCGATCAAGGGGGACGTTTATTTGCCTTAGGTGGCCCCTACCCCAATCTACATGCCCTCTGGGACGCAGCGGGCGGCCAGTATCCTTATCTTAAACTAGACAACTGGCAACAGGCGCTGCCTTTAGCCAAACGTCTGCAGGCAGAATATCCCCCAGATCGCTTTGGTGCTCGCCCGCCTAATCCTCATGCTTTTATTGCAGACTTTTTAGAAAATCCAGGCCGCTGGGCAGATGAAAGTTATTTAATCGCGCTGACAGCGGGCTATAACGACATTCAAGCAGGCCGTGAGCCCGATGCCCGCTATCTTGAGCGAATGCGGATAGCCTGCAGGCGCCAGTTAGCTTTGGCAGGTTATCGCCTGGCTCATCTGTTGAATGCAGGTCTGGTGATGCCCTCTGTTAAAACCCCATGAGCACTCTAGAACCACCGGCTAAAAATTCAACTTTTAAAGACAAACACTTTTGCTCTTTAATTTTTAAGTATATTCAGCGTCATCAGCTGCTTAGCCCTGACAGCCGCATTTTGCTGGCTGTTTCTGGTGGCTTAGACTCAATGGTTTTATTAGACTTTTTCCAGCGTTTTGGCACCGTAAAATTTAAGCTGCATTTTACGGTGGCTCATCTAGATCACAGTCTGCGCGAAGACTCAGCAGAAGCTGCAGGCTGGTTAGCTGAATATTGCGCCGCTCATAAACTGACCTTTGTTGAAAAACGCTTAGATATTCGCGCCCTTCAGCAGCAAAGTCAGCAGAGCTCTCTTGAAGCGGTTGCCCGTAAAGCCCGTTATAACTGGCTGGCAGAGGCAGCCCAGCAACAGCACTGCAGCCAGATTGCCACCGCTCATAGCGCCAGCGATCAATTAGAAACCGTTCTGATGCGGTTGATTCGTGGCGGGGTCGCTGGTTTAGGGGGTATGGCCGCTGTCCGTCAACTCGGCCAAAACCAGCTGATTCGGCCTTTATTGGCGGTTGATCGCCCTGCAATTGAAGCTTATGCCCAGTATCACGGCTTAAAATGGTGTGAAGATCTAAGTAATCAGGACACTGGCTTTTTTCGCAATCGCGTCAGGGCAGAGCTGGTTCCCTGGCTGCTGCGCGAAAACCCCGAACTGGCGCGCGCCATCACCGATCAAAGTGAAGTCTGGCGAGACGAACAGCAGTGGCTGGAATCAGAAGCCCAGTTAGTGTTTAAGCAGTCCATTAAAACCAGCCCTGACGGTATGGAGCTTGAAGCCAGCCGTTTTTTAAAATTGCCCCTCGCCCTTCAACGACGCCTGCTGCGCGAAGTGCTCAGCCAGCATTTAGGCGACTGGAAGCTTTACACCACACGTCATATTGAAGCCATCCGCTCACTGGCAGCCGGCCCCAACGGCAAACAAATTGAGTTACCCGGTGATTTAAAAGTCACCAAGCTAAAGGGTATTCTGCTGTTTTGCCCAAACAGTCCCGTCTAACGCTCATCAGCTCTGCGTGTTCTGATGTGTTCTGATGTGTTCTGATGTGTTCTGATAAGAGCTGACTTTAGAGCAGGGGTGAGAGCAGTCTGAGCAGTGAGTTACGCAACTGGCGTAAAGACCCCTGGCGGCGTAACTGGCCTAAGGTCACTTCATAACATTCAGCCAAATCGCGACTAAACGCCTGACTGAGTTCAGTCACGGTGGCCTGATCATAAAATACGGCGTTGACTTCGTAGTTGAGCAAAAACGCACGAATATCCATATTACAGGTGCCCACTGTCGCAATTTCATCATCACAGATCAGCACTTTAGCGTGTAAAAAGCCGCTATTATATTTATAGATTCGGCCCCCAGCCTGTAATAAGGGCTCAAAATAAGTGGTCGCCGCCCAGTAGGGAATCCGTTTATCAGGCTGACCTGTCATCATCAGCCGGACATCAATCCCAGAGCGCGCGGCTAACGTCATGGTCATTAAAGTCAGTTCATCCGGAATAAAATACGGTGACTGAATCCAGATGCGTTCACGGGCATTTCCCAATAAATTGACGTAGAGATCGCGAATAGTGGCCCAGTCGGAATCTGGCCCACTCACGACAATCTGCACCGGAATATCACCCGGAACAAATTGGGTATCCCAATTGGTAAAATAAGGCCCTTTTTCAAGCCATTTACGCGTCGTATTAAACCAGTCAGTCACAAACACAGCCTGTAACTGTGACGTTGCTTCACCTGTAATCCGCAGATGCGTATCGCGCCAGCTGGCAAAGCGTTTGCCACCGGTAATATATTCTTGCCCCACGTTCATGCCGCCCGTAAAGCTGATCTCACGGTCGATAATCACAATTTTGCGATGATTGAGATAATTCGAAAACAGCGTCGAGATCGGGTTATACAGCGACATAAAATAATGGAACTCAACGCCTGCTTTACGCAAAGCATGTAAATAGCGGAAGCTAATCCGAAACATACAGCCAATCCGGTCCACTAAAATTCTGACTTTAACCCCCTCACGGGCTTTTTGCATCAGAATCTCAGCCAGCTCCTGACCCAGCTCATCGGACTTCCAGATAAAGAATTCCATATGAATAAACTCTTTGGCTTCAAGCAGGTCTTGTTTGAGCGCTGTAAAAAAATCCTCGCCGGTGTGGTACCAGCAGACCTGATTACCTAAAGTCAGGCGACTGCCATTACTGCGCCGAATCAGCTCAACGTGTTTAGCGCTTGTGGGCATCATCGATTCAATCACGGGTTCAACGCCAGCCCCAAAGATATAGCGCCTCAGGACTTCTTCGGGCCGCTGGTAGACAATCCGGCGCTTGCGCCAGTTAACGCCCATCATCAAATAAGCTGGCAGGCTAATAAAGGGAAGAAGATGAACCGCCATTAACCAGGCCAGTGTAGATTGTGCTGATTTATTATCCAGCAAAATCACGATGTTCATGGTTACGATATAGACAAAATAAGCCGCAATCAGGGCATTTTGAGGCAGGCCAATATCGAGGTTAATTAAAAACTGAGTAGGATTCATCAGGGGGTTTTCAAGTCAGTTTTTAAGTCGGTTTTTATAAATAACGGATTAAACAGCACGGTTAAGAACACTTAAGCGCACAGGCGCCCAGATTCCCCAGCTGGCAGGCCTGCGCAAAATCCTGACGGGCTTTGTCACATTGTTTAAGCGCTTTATAACAAAAACCGCGATAGTGATAGGCCAAAACAGAATCCGGTTCCAGCTTAAGAGTTTTGTCAAAATTTTCAATTGCAGCCGGATAGTTTTTAAGCAGGTAATAAACGTAGCCACGATTATAAATAGCGGCAGAATAATCAGAGTCAATCCCAATCGCCTGGTTAAAGTCTTCTAAAGCTTCCTGATACTCACCCAACTGGCGATAGGCTTCACCGCGGGCGTTATAAGCACTCTCGTTTTCGGTT
>CAJYHH010000150.1 GCA_913773825.1 Candidatus Sericytochromatia bacterium
ATCACGGGTGTAGAAGCATAAAAGACCACTTTAAGCTGGCGCAGCAGCTCATAAGGGATGCTCTCTAAGTCATGCACCATCGGGTTAAAGCCGGCTTCAATCAAACCGCCATAAAGGCCTGTCAGGCCCGAAAAATGCGTCAGGGCTGAATCAAGCAGATCTAAGGCACTCCAAAGCGTGTAGTTCGAGCGCAGATAATCCCAGCTCTGGGGTAAATATTTAAACACCCCGACTGCGTTATGTAAGGGTTCTGATTCTGCTAATAGCTGGCCATATTCCTGGGTAAAGCGCCCGACATTGGCTACCACTTCAAAGCGATCAATACAGACCCCGTCTTTGTCTAATGGCGACTGAAAAATCCAGGGAATGCCGTCTTGCTCAACACAGTCATGGAGCAGATAATAATCCACAACTCTGGCGCCTCTTAGCAGACCCAGCATACTTTTTTGCAGCGTCGCCTGTTTGGTGACCTTAACACGCGGGTCAAACCAGCCGGTACCCACTTCGACCCCCATTAAAGGCCGCCCAGGCTGAACCGCTTCGTTGATTGAAGCATAAAACTCTGGCGCAAACGACAGCGAAAAGGGCACGTCATGGGTGCTGGTTTTATCTGTGGTAAATTTGCTGTAAATATCGTAGCCAATGGTGCCTAAATGAGCTTTTTTAGGGCTATGATTGGGCCACTGGCATAAATAAGGATCATTCATAAACAAAAACAGATCGGGCAGATATTCTCTGAATAAGCTATGCAGCCAGTCCAGATGCATCACCAGGTAATCTTCGATAAACTCTGCCCAGTGGCGGGTCTGAATTGCAAAAGCTTTAGGATTACTCTGAGATTTAGGCGGAAAAATTTTCTCAAAGCCTGTATAAGCGCTTAGCCAGACATGGTTGAGATTCGAAATCGTGCCATAGCGATTTTTTAAAAACTGCTGCCAGCGCTGAATCGTGTCGGGGTTATAGTCATTGGCATTGGCCACCCCGCCAAATTGAGGCAGACCGGTTTCGTTATCCACCTGGCAGGCAATAATTTGCCCATTCTCTAGCCAGGGCTTTAAAAAGCCAAAGACCGTATCCATCCAGCCGCGCACATACTCACAATAAACCGGATGATTGAGCGAAACTTCTTTGCCGCGCGTATTAGCATCCGGCATCATCATGATCTCAGGATGGCTTTTACGCAGCCAGTCTGGGATGCCAAAACCCTGATACTCCCCATAAACATAGGGCCCAGGCCGGACGATTAATGCTAAACCGCGTGCTTGCACCAGATTTAAAAAGCGGCGTAAATCCCGTTCAGGTGCTGTCTCACCCATAAAGTCATAAACCCCTTCAGTGGGCTCATGCCAAATCCAGGGGATATAACAGCTAATAAAATTAATCCCGGCCTTGACCAGCTGATCCAGCGAAGGCTCCCAGAGGGTGGCAGGAATGCGAAAGTACTGAAACTCGCCGCCATAGAGAATACCCGGAGCGCCCTGGATCTCCAGGCTACGCTCCGTTAGGGTGATATTGACTCGCGGTGGCGACTCGCCTTTGCTCACTTGGCAATCAGCACAAAGGTTTCAGCAAATTCCGGCAGGACGGCAACCGCTTTATTAAAGCTGGCCCGATCCGGATAAACCCCTGCGAGATAATCCAGCTGGTATAGATTCGGCACAAAGGCTCCGCCTGTATCAGCTAATACACCCAGACGCATCATCGGTTTGCCCTGCAGATTGTATTTAATCGCAATCAGTTTGCCTAAACCGAGATTAAACACATCCCCCGCAAAGGTCACACCAGGCTGAACAATAATTTTATCGTCCTGGCCATAGCCCAGAATGCCGGCAACTTCTTTAAAGTACCAGTAGCGGCGCTGCAGACGGGGCTCTTTAATGGTCCGGTCATAAGCAATGCCGTTATTGCGATGGACATTAAACATCCGTTTACGCCCATCAGGCATCGTCACTAAAATCGAGCCCTGCAGCAGCGCATCTTCAAGCCCTTGGCGAGTCAGCCAGACTAAAGGTTTAACCCCTTTGTCTTTGAGCGCACCAGCCACAATCTGCTGTTTATTATAGCGATAGCGAACCAGCTCTGCTTTTTTGGCTTCGGCCTGTTCAGGGCTCAGGTTGGCTTCATCCGGCGGCAGGGCATAAAGCGCACAGCAGGCATCAGCAGTCTGGTTATTGTGCCCTTTGGCTTCATAGACCAAATATTTGGTAATCCGCAGGCGTTTATTATCCTGAAGTTTGACTTTATGCTGCTGGGCACCTGCGCTATCCGCTTTCCAGCTCAGCAGACGAAATTCTTTTTCTAAAAAAGCTGAGTTCAGAATCCGCTGAGGCCGTTTGGCTTTGGTGTCTTCATCTACGGTTTTGACAATTTTATCAAGCGTGCGTTCAACGTCCGCCAGACTGACTTTAAAATCAGCAAATAAACCCGCTTGCACCGCTCGATCATCGCGATGGCGACGAATAAAGCTCAGGGTCTCACGGGCAACCGCCGCTAATTTAGCGGGGTCAGTTTCAATTTTGTTGGTGCCAAACTGAGTTGCCGGAGCAAAATACTGGCTCGGCTGAATCTGCTTAACTTGTTTACCTGCTTCATCAGTCAGGGTAAAAGCCAAGATTGGGCTCGCCAGTAAAAAAGCCAGAGCACTGCCCAGGCCCACTTTTAGAGTGCTGCGTTTAATAGAATGGCTCATGGTTTAAGCGTCGGGGGAATCAAAACCCGATCAATTTCATGCATCAGGCCGTTGCGGGCTTCGATGTCAGCGTGAACAATTCGGGCGTTGTCAACAAAGGTTTCACCTTTATGATTCACAAAGTGCAGATTGCTTTCAGCTACCGTTGAACGATAACTTTCGTTAGCTGCCGTTTTACCATCAATCCGGCCCTGATGCAGATGATAAAGCAGGATCCGGCGCAGCATCGGTTTGTCATGGCGCAAACGCTGCAGCATCGGCTTGGGCAACAGGCCAAAGGCTTTATCTGTGGGGGCAAACAGGGTAAAAGGACCGTCTTGTTTGAGGGTTTCAGTTAAATCAGCAGTTTCAAGCACGCTCAGCAGAATGTTAAATTTGCCGCTGCGGGCAGCCTGGGTCAGCAGATCAGGCTGTTCTTTTTCTTGATTGCTCTGATCAGGCGTCTGGTTGTTGGGGGCAGACTGAGACCAGGCGGGAACAGCCGTTGTCAGCGCGGCGGCCAGGCAGATTGTCAAGGCGCGAGTGAAGTTCCTCATGCTGCAAATACGCTCCTATAAAATTGAACCCGGACGATCCGGCTACAGGCAGCATATCGGGCCCCTTAAGGAGGTGTCAAGCTGCCGTAGGCAGCGGTGGTGAGTTAAGTGTTTGTAGCAGAGCCGGAGGCGATTCGATTAGCCGTTGCAGCTTTGCTGCTTACGGATATCGTACGTATCGCGCGTACAAAGCACTTGCCTGGGTTGTTTGCGACGCAGGAGCAATTACAAACTAGGACAGCATTGCTATGCAGAACCGAAGGTTCTGTAGGGTTTTGGGTGGTGGGTTTAAAGACAAAAGGCTTAACAACACCACTCAACACACTCTGGCGATACAATACTGCTGGAGGCCTTTATGCTGATCGACGAAGAAGCGCTCAGGCTCAAGCTTTTGCCTGAGGCCGTGATACCTGACCCGATTCCTGGTGGACTCACGCCTGCGGCTGTATTGGTAACGCTGCATCAAGATCAGGGTGAAGACTGGATTTTGGTTACTAAGCGCAACGAAAACCTGCGTCAGCACAAAGGCCAGATTGCCTTTCCAGGTGGCAAGTTTGACACCCTTGAAGACACCCATATTGTCGATACAGCCCTGCGCGAAACCTGGGAAGAAGTAGGAATTCTGCCTGATCATGTTGAGATCTACGGCAGCATGCCGCCTTTTGACACGATCTCTTCTTATCTGCTCTATCCCTTTGTGGGCCGTTTCCCCTGGCCTTATGACCTGCGTGCCAACCCCGATGAAATCAGTGAATTAATCCGCATTCCGATTAGTCATTTACTCAAATCCGAAACATATCGCACTGGCCAACGGGAATATCTCGGCCAAACCCACCAGCTCCATTATTACGATTACGAGCACACGACCGTCTGGGGG
The DNA here is from genome assembly GCA_913773825.1 of Candidatus Sericytochromatia bacterium. Taxonomy (GTDB): domain Bacteria; phylum Cyanobacteriota; class Sericytochromatia; order UBA7694; family UBA7694; genus CAJYHH01. Next base: position 4,103 of record CAJYHH010000150.1, read on the forward strand.
ATTACTGGCTATATTTTATTTGAGTTCCTCAAGCTACTCTAATCTGTTTAGGACTCTTATGAGTTTCTCACTCTTACCCATAGCCCTGACTCACATGACCAAAACGCTTTAAATTTTGGCATCATGTTGGGGTTTACTCCCTTCATCCTGATTATCAATAGTTTTACGAAACGGCTGACTTCCCATGAACTTTAGACAAACAAGATAGACCGATTGAAAAAGTATTTAGAGTAAATACTTTATTCAAACTATTAACTTTAATCTGGCTACATCCTTCAGATGCCAATCCATAGGTTTGCTCACTTTTAGCTTTTATACGGCACAATTAGTAACTTGATAATAGAGTTTCCAACTCATCAATCTGAGAAAACCAACATGATTTCCGCAATAAAAAAAGCCCCTATTCGGGGCTCTTTTTTAAAATTGTTGATTAATCATTCTGAACGATGTAGTTAGTCCAGTGGTGCCATTGGTCTTTTTGTCCACCCATGCCCGGCACGGCATCAAAGAGCTGGCCATTACCGGCGACAACGCCATAGCCAGCGTTGACTTCATTGCGGCCATTGACTTTTGCGACCACGCCGCCGCCTTCAGCTGGGGCAATCGTAAAGGTATTGGTTGCGGCATCCGTAAAGAAGTGATCTGTAGCATTAGACGTGCTGGTTGGATCCTTTGAAGGACGCACCGTAATCGAGACTTCATTGGGGTTATCGGTAATGCTTTGGATTTGCACCCAGTCATCGTCAGCATGGCCAATCATCGGGAGATTGATTCTGACATAATCTCCAACAGCAGGTGTACCGGTCTTAGGTTTACCATCAGCCCCCATCAGGCTAAAATTGGCGCCCCGCACAGTGGATTCACCCCAATTATTGACATCCAGCATCCGGGTGCGAGCAGTTGCAAAATCACCGCTGCTGTTTGAATTGGCAATATCTGTTTGACGGCCGGTGGTTTGAGCCGGCACCGCGTTAGGAACACGCATAACCTGCGCAGAGCGATAGGTGCCGTTATCGTAAACCGCAACACGCTCACCCGCACGGCGATTAGGAACAGAAGCAGGTGTCGGGAAATTGATTTCAGAGGGGTTTAAAGTCGTCGTCTGGCCGCCGCTGCTAATGGTCACCTGAGAACCGGTACGCAGGGCAGTCAGAAGTTGTTCTTCGCCCTGATCGATCGTGCCATCCTGGGCCATGGCTTTTTCAATGTCTTTGACTTCACTGGCGCTGATATTGGGCTTGGATAACAGACCCCCCATGGTGACGTCATCAGTGGCGTGATTTACAGCGTTAAAGGTAGCGGGGCTAACCTGATGAACGGTGGGTTTAATGTTCATTTGAAGAGTTTGACCTCATCTTAAATTGGATATTGAAGGCATTGGGGTCTTCGTCTAAAAGACTCAGAAAACAGAATTTTTGTGGATTAAGAATATTATACCCATGGATTTAAGTATTTAAACCACTAAATTTTTTTGCCTTATGGACAGCATAACACAGCGTGTAAATTCAGCATCAAACTTGCAACTGAAGTATAGACAGGGAGCCACTTATGGCACTCTTGTAAAGACCCACTTGGTAGCGAAGAGATTGATTCCTGTACACTTTAGCTTTAGGACATCCGGCTTATCTGCAAAAAAATTTCTGGACCAGACTAAAAGTTATGACTCAGCTCCACATCCAAACACCAACGATCTTAAGCCCCACCCTGACCCGTCAATCCAGCCGTGAAATCTGGTTTAAATTAGAAAATCTGCAGCCCAGCGGATCGTTTAAACTGCGCGGTATCGGCGCACTCTGCCAGAAACTCGCCCATCAAGGCTGTACAGAACTGGTTTCCTCCAGCGGTGGGAACGCCGGTTATTCAGCAGCCTGGGCAGCTCGTGAATTAAATTTGCCGATTCGGGTGTTTTTACCAGTCAGCACCCCCCAAACGATTCAACAGGCGATGGCCGACCTTGGCGCTCAACTGAGCTTAGCAGGCTCGGTCTGGGATGAAGCGCATGCCGCAGCAACTGACTACACCCACTCACGACCAGGAGCCGCGCTGGTTCATCCGTTTGACGAGCCCGAAATTTGGCAGGGCCATGCCACCATGATTCGAGAATCTGCCGCACAAATGCCCCAGCCCGATGCCGTGGTGCTGTCAGTCGGCGGAGGCGGATTATTAGCTGGTGTGCTTGAAGGCATGCATCAAGTGGGCTGGCAAAATGTGCCTGTCTGGGCGGTTGAAACTGAAGGTGCGGCATCTTACCATCAGGCTTTAGCGGCAGGTCAGCCCGTAAGGCTCGAGCAGATTACAAGCATTGCCAGAACCTTAGGCGCCAGACAAGTTTGTGATCAGGCTTTTGCCTGGAGCCAGCGCCATCAGATTGAGTCAGTATTAGTCAGCGATGATGACGCCTTAGCTGCTTGCAAACAATTTGCATCTGAACAACGGATGTTAGTAGAGCCCGCCTGTGGCGCGGCCCTGTCTTTGGTTTATCATCATCAGCGGGTACTACCAGAGCAGATTAAACGGGTATTCGTGATAGTCTGTGGGGGAATTGCGGTTTACCCAGAGCTTTAGTAGCTTGAGTTGGGTTTACGTTGGCTTTAAAAGTCCAAAAAAGATCTCGCACAAAATAAGGCCAAAAAACACGAAAAGCCGGTAACCCGGCCTTTGCTAAAACTCTTGAACCCAAAATACCTCTAAAAACAGGGACAAGAGGGACGCCGTCGTCCAAAACACCATGAATGATCATAACCCGGCAGACAAAAAAATACAGTAAGTTATCTCACTGAGTTGCAAAATTATCTAAAAAAAATCCCCACACCTGGCGGGGAGTATAGATACTGTTTGGTAAAAGCTTATTTGTCTTTTTAAATCGCTTAAGCCTTGTCTGCAGACTTTTCTGACATCAGCAGACCCGCTGCTGGTGAAATGGTCGTCAAACAGAAAGCGGCCAGCAGCATCTGCAGCGAAACGCCATTTTTGCTCATGGTGCCAACAATCTCAGGCGCCATATAAGACAAAATATAGGTGACGCTAAACATCGTGCCCAGAATCATGCCGACTAAAGCAGGGCTCATGCCTTTTTGGCTTTGCAGCAGCGTGATTAGCGGTGAGACGCTAATAAACATGCCAATGCCCGTGATAAACAGAATCATTGTGAGCAGAGTTCTGTCGGTTGTATAAAGCGTACCCAGTGCAGCCAACGGCGTCAGAATCGCAGCCACAATAATAAAGGGCTTGGTTTTGCCTACTTTTTGCAGCAGCAAACCGGTGCCAACAGCACCAACAATCGCGCCGTAATTCATCCAACTCATTAGGCCTAAAGTTTCGAGCTTGGGGATGCCAATGGTTTCATAAAAAACCGGCAGCCAATAGCTCATGACCAGATAGAGTGAAAGGGGGCCAGCAAAACCCAGGCTGGTCAGCCAGGTTACCGGCAGCTTTAAGGTTCCGGCATATGCCTTAAGGGTTTCACCCAGGCTTAAAGGTTTAGCTGTAGAAGCGGCAGTGGCTGGGGTCAGCTCACCGGTTAAAAATAACAGAATCATAAACCCGGCGCTAATCAGGCTATACAGCGCCAGGGTCATTTTCCAGTTGCCGCCAAACATTGCGGTTAAAGGCAAAGTCAGCTTTAGGGCTAAAATCACGCCAACTGTAATCGCCACGCCGTTAACGGCGTTAATTAAGGGACGCTGTTTGGCCTCAAAGACCTGCATCGTCACGGCCCCCATCAGGGTGACCCAGATCGCACCGCCTACGCCAAACAGAAACTTCAGGCCAACCCAGGCCCAATAACCTGACATAAAGGGAATCACAAGCCCAATCAGAATCAGCACAGAGCTCAGACGTAAGGTTTTAGTCAGACCCAGACGACCAGCCAGAATCCCGGCGAGAATCGGCACAGCGCTTTTGGCCAGCGAAACAATTGAAACCAGACGAGACCCTGCAGCAGGATCAACGCCCAAAAATTCATTTAATACATCCCGTAAGGGCACAACGCCCATCCAGCTCATCCCAAAGCTGGCGTACATCCCAAACAATACAAACGCAACGACCCATTTTTTATTCTGGACCATCCAGCTTTCACTGGGTTCCAGGGCAGTGGTTGCCATCCCCATCGGGTGTTCCTCCTCAGAAGCCATTGCTTTGGCTTTTAATCAGACCTGATTTTTAAGGCTTAAAACAAATTACACAATTTAACCAAAAATTAACATTACCAACTTACTTGCCGCTTACAGCATACAAGCTTATAGCTATAGATTGATTTGGCCAAGAAATAACAACAGAGCTTACCTTAAGCATTTTTGTGTTTTCCTGTCCTTTAACCCACCCCTCACCACGCACCACCCAAAACCGCTTTTACCTCGTCTTGTAAGTAGTCTGTAAGTGCGATATATTAAATATGAATTAAGGTAACGACAATTCCAGGGGTTCCGGATCGATGTTCAAGCCAATCAAAGCACTTCTTCTCAGTCTGGTCGGCGCAAGCTCGCTGACTGCCTGTCAGAATCAAAGCATGCCGCTTAATCAAAACAACACTCTGCGCGCCCAAACAGCCCAGAACCCCGCTGCCAGCGCAGAGGCTCAAGTGTTCCCCCAACTGGCTCCTGGCCGGGTTGGTTTTGAACAATTCCAAATTGTCCGCACCGTTAACGGCAAAAACTGGCCCAAAATGGAACTGCTGCGCACCCCTGGTTTACCCGACGAGCGCATGCAAGAGCGTGGCCGTCAGCGTGACCCAGATGTTATCAGCTGTTTTGGCAGTGAGATCCCAGCCGGTAACGAGATCTGTTTACATGATGCCGGTGAACCGACCAAGCGCGTTTCAGATGTTCCGGTACTGCTGATTCACGGCGCCAACGTCAACGCTACCAATAACTGGGTTGAACCGCCTTATTCAAACGGTAAACCGGGCCTGATGCAGCATCTGCGCGGCCAGGGTTATCGCGTCTTTGCGATCTCATTCGGCAACAAACACGGCGACAACTTTGTCTGGGTTAACCAGATTCACAACGCCATCCAGCGTGTTCGCCAGATTACCGGTGCTCCCAAAGTAGACGCGATTGCCCACAGCAAAGGTGGCTTTGCGCTGCGCATGTACACCTCTGAC
>CAJYHH010000151.1 GCA_913773825.1 Candidatus Sericytochromatia bacterium
TTATATGCCTCCTGATGTGGTTGAGTCACATTTTATTGAAGAAGAAAGCTGAGCTGTTTGTTAGTGTTTTTTAATTTCAGCCTATGACGCTTGTCACATTTTAGCTGCCAAATGCTATTAAAAATGCGCTAAAAAATTCAGAAAAGCGTGATTGAGGCTCTGGTTAAAGGGCTAAAATGGACTTCGGATGAGAGGAGGATGGCACGATGTCCGGAGCGTTGACCCAACCCCCGACTGAGCCCCAGATCAAGCCACAAGCTGTTCAGATCTATCTTTGGCCTTTGTCCTGGGAAGCCTGGCAAGCCGCTCATGATCTACGCCAGCCCCCTCAGGACTTTACTGACTATCCCCATCCTCAGCTTGACCCCGAGGCTGAACTTCACTGGTGGCATGAGCAGGTCGACAGAGGACAAGTTTTAGTGATGGGCATTTTTTCTCGTCAGGATGACCATTTGCTCGGCACCCTTAAAGCTTTTGACTTTAACCCTGAACGCACCCGTTGTGAAATCGGCATTGAAGTGCTGCAGCCTGAAGATTACGGCCACGGTTTAGGACGCCAGGGTTTAAGTCTATGGCTCGCTTATTTGCAGGCCCAGGGTGTCAGCGAAGTCTATGGTCTGATTCATCCGGATAATCAGCGTTCACGTCATTTGTTTGCTCGCCTTCAGTTTAGCGAGACGGGCCTGGAGCAAGACCCCCTTGATGCTCAACTGAACTTTATCAGAGTTGAAAAAAAGCTCGGCTAATTAGTTCCTGACAGCCGTCTGATAACATATCCAGACTACGGTTCCAAATATGCTCTGGCACTAACAATTTTATTGCGGGCTGCCCACATCTGCAGATCCTGACGCTCAAGGGCTGCTGCCATTAAATCGGGAAACAGCTCGGGTGTACAGGCAAACACAGGAATTTTTAATTCAGCCAGCTGGTGGGCCGTCCGGGCATCATAAACCGGTGCGCCTTCATCACTGAGGGCTAGCAGGGCGATGACCTGAACACCTGAATTGACCAGAGTCTTTGCTTGTTTCAGCAGGGTTTCTGAAGTTCCGCCTTCGTATAGATCACTGATCAGAATCAGGGTTGTGTCAGCAGGTTTTTGCACCAATTGTCCACAGTAGCGCAAAGCACGGGCAATATCGGTTCCGCCGCCCAACTGAACCCCAAATAAGACTTCAACTGGATCCGCTAATTTATCGCTTAGATCCACAACCGCTGTATCAAACGCCACAAGCTGGGTGCGCACAGCCCGCAGACTGGCTAAAACGGCGCCAAATAAGCTGGCATAAACCACAGATGTGGCCATAGAGCCACTTTGGTCAATACATAAAATAATGTCTTGTAAGGCTGATTGGCGCCGACCATGGCCTAATAAAACCTCTGGAATCACTGTGCCCAGCTCAGGCTGATAATGTTTGAGATTGGCCTGAATGGTGGCATGCCAGTCAATTTCGCCGTGACGAGGCCGACGTTTGCGCTGCGAGCGCTGCAGGCTTCCCGTTACTGCCTGACGCAGGGGCTGGGCTAATTTGCGCTCCAGATCATCTAAGACCTGGCGGATCACTTGTCGGGCAATGGCTTTGGTTTTGTCAGGCATAACCGCGCCTAATGCGACTAAATCAGCCACTAAATGCACATCGGGCTCAACCTGGCTGAGCAGTTCGGGTTCAAGCAAGAGTTGTTGAATCTGAAGACGTTCAATTGCGTCCTGCTGCAACAGTCTGACAACCGGTGTTGGAAAAAGCTGGCGAATATCTCCCAGCCAGCGCGCCACTTTGGGGGCTGATGCCGCTAAATTGCCCATTCGACGTTTGCCCTCAGTGCCTTCGCCATTGCCATAGATCGTGCCTAAGGCCGCATCAATTGCCGCGTCATCTTTACTCAGGCGCAACCCGGTTCCGTCTGCTTCACCACCCCCTAGCAGCAGGCGCCAGCGGCGCAGGCCTTCATCATTTTTCATGGTGGGTCTCCTGAGCAACAGAATGAATAGAATGAGAGGGTGAAGCGCCTAGCAGCGTGTGCAGAACCGGCAAACTCAGACGAGCCAGTTCCGGTGCAAAGCCAGGCGGTAAGGCTGGACGTAACTCTTTGGGGCTGGGACTTGTAACAGTCTGTTGTTTAATCAATTCGCCAATCTGGCGCCGTTCGGGGTCACTAAAGCGTGAAAAACTGCGTCTTAAAAGCGGCAGGGTCTCAATAAAACCTTCTGGGCTTAGACGCGTTAACCATTGGTTGAGTAAGGCCAGTAGCGCATCGTGATGCACTAATAAGAGTCCTGAACCCTGCAACAGACCTTCAATCCAGGCAGCTGATTGTTTAGTGCTTGTGCCGGGTGAAGTCATACGCGCTAAGCGGGTGGTGAGCTGATCTAAGGGCCAGCGCTCCAGATCAAAAAGCAGGCGGCTAAAATAACCGGCTAACAAGCCTTGTAAGCTGTCAGACAGAGCTAAATTTTCGAGGGTTTTTAACCAGCGCTCAAGCCAGAGATTGTCCTGTAGATTGCGCAGCATCTGATGCACATCACTTAGGGGCGTAAGCAGCTCACGGGCTGCTGCTTCATCTAAGCTATGAGTGGCAGTGGGCAAACCCAGACAGACACGGGCTAATAAACCGTCCAGCATCTGGCTCAGGGCGGCTGTATCAAGCTGGCGGACACTGCCATAGCGCAACATTCGGCCAAGCGGTGGCAGGGCTTTTAAGAGTGAAAAGACATCGCTGGTCAAAGCCGCTAACTGGCTTAAAGCCTGCATCAAAACCGGAATAGTGCTACTCAGATCCGCTAACAGGACTTGATCTAACAGAGCCGTCAGGCTGGCTAATTCACGGATCTGTCTGGCGCGCCAGAGCGTGCGGGAGGTTGCGGCCTGAGCTAAAGTCGGCCCCCAGACGCCCGCCTCAATCAGACGCAG
>CAJYHH010000152.1 GCA_913773825.1 Candidatus Sericytochromatia bacterium
TAGTGAACGTGAGGCAATTTCTGAGCTGACAATGGCAATTCGCTTATAACGTCCTGTGGCCAAAAAAGCGCCCGCTACATCCAGGGCAGTGATAAAACTCAGGCATGTAGCATCTACGCTAAAACAAGGCACACCAGAATCTCCCTGGCCAAGTTCACGCTGAATCAGGCAGGACGTGTCAGGAATAGGATGATCATAAGAGCCTGAAGCATTAATTAAAAGATCGATATCTGTAAATTGCAGCTGAGCTTTATTAAGTGCGCGCTGCAGGGCTTTAGCACCTAAAGAAGCATTGGTGTCGCCAGCTTCAGCATAGTGACGAACTGCTACTCCGGAACGGGCTAAAATCCAGCCAGGCTCCAGATGCATTTGTTTTTCTAATTCTGCCGAAGTGACGGTGCGGGCCGGTAAGGCTTTACCCATGCTGACAAGCTGCAGCGGAAGCGACATATAAATAATAGGCCTTTCGCTCTTGACTAATAAGGCATGCACTTGATTTTAGACACGGGCAAAACGGGTAACGGATCAACTCTTGATTTAAAGAGTATCGTCAGTTTTGGGGCTTAACTTGTCAAGACCCAGCTGAGACTTTGTTCAGGCTGGGTCTTAAGTTTAATTGTCTGACAATAAATAAACTCTAAAGCATTAAGCTTTTAAGTTCAGTTACGATTAATACGATAAACGCTGTAATCAAGCTCAGGGAAAATATTGTCGAGGTATTCCATCTTGGTCAGCCAATCTTCGTCGATTTCATCACCGTAGACAGCCTGATAAAGCTGATTAAATCTGTAGAGATGGGTTTTGACGCGTTTAACTGCGTACTCAACCATCGTGCCTGTTTTCATAATAAAGGGCCAATCTGAACTCTGGGCCAGCAGAATTTCGCGCGCAGCCTGGTTCAGGGCACGATGTTGAAGCGGATAGGGATTGCCAAAGCGATAAGCCATTTCGATCATGCGCTCAGTGGCTTTGTGCAGATGGCGATAAATCTTATCGTTGGTTTCGTTTAGCCAGAAGCTGTTATAGCCATTGGCGCCCCAGCTTGAGGGTGAAGGCTGGGCCACTTGCTGAACGGGATTGTTGAGCAAGTATTCATAGGGCGTGGTCATACGATAGACCGACTGATTGTGGTGAGCTTTACGGATCACCAGATTGAGCCATTCCGGGCCTTCAAACCACCAGTGGCCATAAAGCTCCGCATCGTAAGGTGAAAGCACTAAAGGCGCATGGCCGTCAAAGACATGGGAGAGATGGGTAATCTGTTCAGCCCGGCTGCGCACAAAATGATTGGCGTATTGATTCGCGCGCTGCCGCGCCATTTCGAGGTTATAAGGCTGCTTTTTATCGGTTTTGCCGGTGACGCGATAGTATTTAATCCCAGTGTTTTTACGCGTCCCGTCTGGCTGAACATAGTCTTTGATGTAGTCAAAATCGAGGTCATAGCCAATATCGCGATAATATTCACGGAAATAATGATCGCCGGGGTAGCCGATTTCAGAGCTCCAGACCTGTTCTGATGATTCACGATCGCGGCAGAATACACCCACACCGGTGTCTGGGCAGAAAATTGGCGAATAAGCACCATAACGTGGACGGGGGCTGGCGTTGACGATGCCATGAGTGTCTGTAAAGAAAAACTCAATCCCAGCGTCTTTAAGATAGTGATCAGCTCCTGTGTAGTAGCCACACTCAGCTAGCCAGATGCCGCGTGGGCCGCGGCCAAACTGAGATTTATAATGCTGAGCAGCAGCCTGAACCTGGGCCTGCACGGCTTCAGGATAAGTCTGATAGAGCGGCAAAAAGCCGTGAGTCGCCGTACAAGTGACAATCTCAAGATTGCCTGAATCCTGAAAACGTTTAAAACCGTTGACCAGATTGCGCTTGTACTGTGTAGCAAACAATTCATAAGTGGCTTTAAAGCGTTTTTCATAATACAGAGCCAGCGCATGAAAGTCGCGATCGCCACGGGTACGGAAGACTTCTTTTTCAGCTAATTCCACCAGACGGCCAATATAAATCAGATAGCGATCCTGAAGTAGGGGGTCTGCCAGCATTGAAACCAGCGACGGCGTCATGGTCATGGTCAGACGGAAGTCAATTCCGTCTCGGGCCAGTTCTTCGAACATGACCAACAGGGGCACATAGGTCTCTGTGATGGCCTCATAAAGCCAGTGCTCTTCGAGAAAATAGTCATACTCGGGATGGCGCACATAGGGCAGATGGGCATGCAGCACCATTGCGTGGTAGCCAATCGGTTTCATGCGCGATCCTTTCTTTCAATTCGAGTGGGTGTGGCACCAGTTGTACTGTCTGTAACACTGCCAAACGAACTGCCAAAAAAGCCGATGCCGCTATCGGTCTGTAAACCGCGCTTGCTAGAGGGCGCTGGCCAGAGTTCCCAGGCGCTGCGCCCAGGTTGGTTAATTGTCTGCATATCACCGGACCAGCTAATTTCACTGGCGCCCAAGGGACGCTGCCAGCGAATATTTTCTGAACCACCACTTGGCTGCTGCCACCAGATCATGCGTTCACTGCCGCCGGGTCTAAACCAGCTAAACAGACTGGCGCCAAGGAACTTGCGCAAGGTCCAGTCACTGGCACCCAAAGGCTGATACTCGGTGATTTCCCAGGGCCAAATCGCATATGAAATCATCAGGGCGCGATCATAGGGGTTATCAATCCAGTGTTCAAAGAAGATCGGTGACATGCCCATTGGCATATCGCTTAACCAGCGGATTTCATGCGGCAGGCCAAACCATTCATGCAGCGTCATGCTGCCACCTTCGCTGAGATAGCGCAGGACATCTGCTTCAGTCCAGGTCAGTTCACCGCTTTCGGGGCCTGGTGTACCTTCTGATTGAATCTCATAGCGGGTTTCGCTAAAAGAGGGTTCAACTATTTCGCGTAGATTCACCCATTCACCATGTTCAACCGGTGGCGGAACAGCGTGAACAGCCTCTAAAGGCTGATGGAAAGCCTGAGGGGCCGGTGTAAAACCAGGCTGATGTAAAGGAGTATCCGGAATCTGGCTGGCTTCTGACTTTGCCGGATTTGGTTCTGGTTGAATCGGAACCTCAATTGGCACATGCCTCAGGATCTGGCGCGGCGGCGGGGGCGGATTAAACTGCACCGGTGTGGGCACGTATTCCTGGAAAAATAGATGGGCAGAGGTTTCAGGCTTAGGCTGAGGAACGGCGTCTGGTGTCACCGGACGGACTTGATCCAGTTTGTGCTCGGGTTCGGGATCGCTTTGACGCGGTTGGCCAGGGACAAACTGGGCAAAAACATCATCTGTTACAGGTGAAACAGAGGCTGGCGGTACAAACAATGGATTAGAGCGCAATAAGGCTCTAAAGCTAGTAGGCAGCATGACACCGAGTTCAATTAACAGATCACGGCCGTTAACGGGGGCATTGAGATACCATTCACGCACAAGCGGGTGACAGGGTGCTTCCCAGCTATCATGGGCATTTTTGCCATTAAAGACTAATGCTGTGATGTCGTGAATTCGCAGCTGAAAGACGTTGTCTTCAGCCAGCCAGCTGCGCACGTCATAGAGCGTTTCTTCATCAAAATCCCAGTAAACATAAAAACGGAAAGGGTCAATCGGCATGGCCGTGAGCTCATTTTCCTGATAATAATCAGGAAGCTCAATATCTTCATCTTTTTCGAGCAGATATTCTTCGTGGGTACCTTTATGGACAAACCGAGAGGGTAAAAACAGATAGCGCAGGCGATGTTCTTCAAAGGCTTTGACTTCGGCATCGCGGCGCTGAATCGCAAGTTCTTCGGGGGTTAGTGGCTTAATGCCAGCGGCCTGCTGTTCTCGGAGTTGGGCGCGGCGGATGGCGCGACGCAGGCTGGCGGGGGATTTGCGATAAAAATGTTTGATTTTGTACTGACGCGCAAGACGGCGGAGGGCTTTTTTACCCAGGCGCCGCAACGGGTCGTCTTGGTTAGATGCTTTCATAGGGATACAGTTTCCTTATAGCTGGATGTTCATTGTACCCGAAAAATCCTGCCGGGGCCCGATTGTAACAGATGGCGATGTTATGCCTTTTTTGGTGTTTTAGACGAATTAAGTTTGCCTGCTAAAGACTTAAATTTGTAGCTTTTTACCAGGGATTTAGCCGAACATCGTGTTGATATAAAGGGATCCTGGGCGTGGCTGAGTATGATAAAATGTATGGGGACGATAAAGTCACATAAAGAGGAAGATAATGACCCGATTTGGGACCCGATTTGGGACACGATTTGGTTTTTTGGGTATGGCCTGTCTACTTAGCCTCAGCACTCTCTCTGCACCTGTCTTGGCTGCTGGTGGTGGTGGCGCCGCTGGTGATCTGCTTAGTGGTGATTCGCCAACTGCCAATGCGACACCCATGCCCTTGCCGCGTTTTTATGCCCGGCACGTGGAAGAAGGGAATAAGCTGCTGGTTCAAGATCGCATCAGCGCTGCCATGGATGAGTTCTTTGCTGCCAAAACCATTAATCCTGACTATTATCCAACCTATATCGGCATTGGTGACGCTTATCAAAAACTTTATCAAAATGAAGAAGCGGTTCAGAGTTATCAGACTGCTTTGCGTCTGCTCAACCCCAGCTACGCTTCTGAACGCCTGCTGCGAGGTAACGCCTTCGCTGAAAAGCGCCGCTTTAAAGAAGCGCTTCAGCAATATGGCGATGTCCTGAGAATTGACCCGGCTGCGGGTAATCAGTACACCCTGGCGATGAAACATCTGCGTCACGACGAAGACAAAAAAGCGGCAAAAGCGTTTGAAAATGCGATTGCGCTTGATGATGACTATCCCGATCCGCATTTCCAGCTGGGTCTGATGTACTATCGCGATAAAAAATTCAAAAAGTCTACCCCAGCTTATGAAAACGCGGTGCGGCTTGATCCCAATAATCCTCTTTATCGCTTTGCCCTGGGCACTTCTTATTACAAAGAAGCAACTGGTAAACGCGACCCTGATCTGAAGACCGTTGCTAAAGCCACTCATGAGTATGAACAGGCTCGCCGTCTGGGTTTACGCGTCCCGCGTCTTCACCATAATCTGGGTACCTGCTATATTCTGACCAAAAACTACGATGGTGCGGTTAACGAGCTGCGGGCCGCTGTCCGTGAAGGTCTGCAGGATAATCCTGAAACCTTCTACAATCTCGGCAATGCCTTTTTTCTGAAAGGCATGACGATTAACTATACCTGGGATGGTCTGAGCAGCCTGACAGACGTCAACAAGCTCAACCAGAACAATGAAAAGTTTAATTACCTGAATAAAGCAATTGGTGCGTATAATCTGGCGCTGCGCTATGATCCCAAATACGCTCAGGTCTATTATGACCGCGGTGTTGCCTATTATCGTCTGTCTGAGCTGAAGCTGACTGAGCCCTTTATGGATGCGATGCTGAGCGACAAACATTCTCAGAAAGGCTATCTCGACAAGGGCGTGAAGTACTTCCAGGAAGACATGCTCGCCAAGTCACTGGTTAGCTTTGAGACTTTTACCACTTTGAGCGAAGATGCCAAGCTCAAAGCTTCTGTCAGTAAGATTGTGCCTGGCTTACAGCGTCAGCTCAAATCAATTGGCGGTAAGGTAATCGAAAACAAACACTCCTGATCATGTGTTCAGTCAGTTTGTTGAGTTTTGAGCGTATTTAGTTTTGACAAGCCCCGATTTTTATCGGGGCTTTGTTGTGAAAGGCCATGTAGATGATTTCGGTGATTGTTTCCACTTCACCTGGGCGCGAAACACAGCTGCAGGGCTGCCTGGAGCTGCTGACTCGTCAACAGGGCTGCGTATTTGAAGTCATCGTCTGCGATGATGGCTCAATTGGCTGCCAAGCTGTGTGTGAGGCTTATGCTTCTCGTCTGAGCTTGAATTATTTGTGGCGAGCCAATGATCAGTGTCCTGGCCGCTCACGCAACCTGGGCGCAGCGGATGCTACTTACCAGCAGCTGGTTTTTATTGACAGTGATGTGTTGTTAAATCCCAATGCCTTGGCTGCTTATACTCGTCACCTGCAGGCTCGCCCTGAGTGGCTGATTTATGGCTATGTAGGCTATGAGGTCCAGAGTGTTGCTCCTTCTGTTCTCTTGCCAGAGCGAACAGTTAACTGGCGCGATCCGCGCTTTGGCTGGATAGGTCAAGGTCTTAGACCCGCAGATAAACTTTATCACTCCACTTATGAATGTGCGTTTGCTGGTAATTTTGCGGTGTCACGCCAGGTCTATCAAGCGCTTAGTGGCTTTGACGAGCGCTTTAGAGGCTGGGGGGGAGAAGATTTAGACTTTGGTGAACGGGCTGTAAAGATGGGGTATCAGATTCATTTTTTACTGGATGCCTGGGCTGAACATCAGTTGCATCAGCGCAGCGATCTTTTTCATCTTCAAGCTGCTGAAAGCCGTGGCTATCACTATGTCTTTAAACCTCATCCAGCTGTGCCTTATTGCGTCTGTACCTTGGCAGATCCTGAAGCGCTCAGGCATTTAGAAGCGCTGATTCAGCAGCATTATCTTAAAACTGAAAGGCAAAGCTGAAAAAGACTTCCTGCTCGGTGATTTGTCGTCCACAGGCCAGAGCTGTGTGTAAAGAGGCTTTGTTTTGAGGATGAATAGTGCCCCAGATGCAGTTAAATTGATTCTGTAAAGCCTGTTGAAACAACGTTTGCAAAATGCGGCCATAGCCTTTTCTCTGCTGGTCAACAAAAATGAGTTCTTCAATGACGTATAAACCCTGCTGGTCCCAATAGGGTACGCTCTGCCCGGCAATAATTCCCACAACTTGATTCTGAACCTGGAGTTCAAAATACAAACCTGCCTGATGAGCGTCTTGAAGATCCTGAGCGGATTCTGGGCTGACACGGCCGGCTAATTCAGGATGTTGTTCACCCCAGCGGCGATACTCCTCTAGATAGCGAGCCTGATCCAGAATCTGGGCTGGCTGAATCAGCTGATACGCAGGTGAAAATGCTGGGTGGGTTTGAGCAATGTCGTCTCTTTGCTTTAAAGGGCCTACCAGATAATCATTCCAGATTTCGGCTTGGGCTGGTAAAGGCTGGTTTGCAGGTAAACGCAGCGTCAGCCCTCGAGGAGAAAAGACACCAAATACGCGCTGGAGAGCCCTGACAATCTCTGGCCAATGAGCCAGAATCCCTTGCCAGGAAAGATCTGCCTGGACTTCAAGAAAAGGAAATCCTCGTTCAAGATTGCGGAAGCGGATACCGGCTAATAAGCGCCCACCCGGGACCGCAACAAATTTTTCACAATAGTCTTCTGGACATGAATCTGGGATGGCAAAAAAATCACAGCGCTGTTGGCAGATGGCTGGGTCATTCAGCTCAAAGCGTTCTTTGAACTGGGTTTGTAGATAATGTCGTGCAAGTTGTTCATTGGACCATACAGCTCGATTTTGAATCAGGGCCTGGGCAACAAAAGCTGGTTCCCAACTTTTCATTTATGACGCCTTTACTTGCTTTGGGTTAGTATGCATTAACCATCGAGATTATAACAGAGGCTTTATTTGCTGCAAAAACAAGATGCAACAGCTTATCAGCTAAGCGTTCAGCCCCCTTTTAAGCGGGTTGTCTCGCTGGTGCCTTCGCAGACTGAACTGCTTTTAGATCTAGGCGTTGCAGTTGTGGGCCGGACGCGATTTTGTCTTTACCCATCAGAGCAAGTCAAACAGATTCAGATTGTGGGTGGAACCAAAGATTTTAAACCAGATAAAATTCGTGCTCTACAGCCGGATTTGATTCTGGCCAATCTAGAGGAAAATGTGCCTGAGCCTTTATTGGCTTTGCGTGAAGATATACCCGTCTGGACGACCCAGGTTAGGG
>CAJYHH010000153.1 GCA_913773825.1 Candidatus Sericytochromatia bacterium
AGGTGCTAAACCAACAGCGGCAGCTGCTTCAGCGACGCCTTCTCCATTTTCCATCAGCTTGAGAGCGCTGTGTAATAACTGATTGTCTTCAGGCTGAGTTTTGAGACTCAGCAGCCAGGTATTGAGCTGAGAGACCTGGGCTTCAAAATCAGTTGTCTGAGCTAATGCGTTTTCCAGAGAGTTAAGTTCAGGTAAGGGCTGAACAGATAAGCCGGGCTGTTGCTGAAAATGATTGAGTAAGGCGCTTTGGCCACCGGGCCGAAAGACAATCCCAATCAGGCCTTTACTTTCAGGATGTAAACAGGCCAGGGGGTGCTGACGTGGAGCGAGTAGATGGGGGCCATTCAGACGCATTAGTTCTTCGCCAGGCAGACGATACAGGCAGCTATTACCCATGGCAAAAATTAAGCGGGATTCTAGCTGGGGCAATAAATGTTCTGCTACACCCTGGGGAATCTCCTGATAGCCTTCAAGTTTAAAATAATACGCAACCAGATCACTGAGATCCGGACTTGGGCTCAGGCGGCGGTAATGGCGCTCAAAATGGCCGGTATGTAGTAGTTCAGAACGATGAACCATGGTTTAGACTTGGCGCCGCAGGCGGCGTTCCAGGGCGGCCTGGTAACGAGCTTCGGCTTGATTCAAGCGGGCTAAGAGCTGGCGGCGACGATCACCCTGAACCGGCTCGTCTGCAATCAATTGTTTGAGTTCAACTAGCTCTTTGCGCAGCTGCAGCTCTTCCGGAATCACACCGGCATTTTTAAGAATCCGATAGGCCATGCGGGATTCAGGCGGAATATCACTGTCGTCTTCAAATTGCTGAGGGGCACCCATGCCGGGCAAATTGTCAAATTCCCCTTTGCGCTGGGCTTCGAGAATTTTCTGTTCGATGATCTGGTCAAACATCTTGATACCTCGATCTTAACCGAGCCATTCTTTGGTGTGGGTGGGCATCTTTATTGTAACGTCTGGGGGCTCTTCAATTGAAGCCTTTGGCGTGTGTTTGGCGCCGCCTAGATTTAAGCCGATGACTCCCGCAATAATCAACAGCAGCGAAAAGATTTTAACCGGGTTTAAGTGTTCCTGAAAGAGAACCACTCCGGCAATCGCAATTAACGCCGTGCCAACACCCGACCAGATCGCATAGGCTACCCCGACTTCGAGTTGTTTAAGCGCCAGCGACAGCAGCGCAAAACAGGCAAAATAGCAGCTGATCATCAGGGCGGTTGGCACAGGCCGTGTCAGACCTTCAGACAGTTTCATCGAGATTGTGCCCGTCAGCTCCAGAGCAATCGCAGCACCTAGATATACCCAGCTCATCAGAGATACCTCGCAAACAGAGACTATTACCGTGTGATTTAAGTGTAATGCCTGCAGCGCTAAGCTGCATTCCGCTATCATTCGCCCCTGAGCTGCTGGTATACTCTTGAACCGGTTCCTGAAGCCTTTTTCACCCGAACAATCACGTCTGTGGAGACCCCCAATATGTCTAGTCCAGCCAGCCACTTTGTTTATCCTTCAGCCCATCAAGATAAAATCATCGAAGATTTTCATGGCACAGCGGTGGCTGATCCGTATCGCTGGCTGGAAGATCCGGCGAGTGAAGAAAGCCGTAGCTGGACTGAGCTGCAAAATAATCTGACCCGTGCTTATCTCGACGGTGAGCGGCGTGAACAGATTCTGGAACGTTTAAAAGCTTTATGTGCCTACTCACGTTGGTCAACTCCCTTTAGACGCGGTCAGCGTCAGTTTTTCTGGAAAAATGAAGGCCTGCAAAATCAGCCTGTGCTCTATTGGCGGGATCAAGCCAGCGGCGCTGAACATGAATTATTAGACCCCAACCAGCTCAGTACTTCCGGGATTGTATCAGTCATGAGTACAGACCCCAGTCGTGACGGCGTCTGGCTGGCTTATAGTCTGTCTCAGCGCGGTTCAGATCGTCAGGAAGTGCGGATTCGCAATGTGGCAACCGGTCAGGACCTGCCTGAATCCCTGCGCCACACTAAATTTGCCGGGATTGCCTGGCATCCAGACGG
This sequence comes from Candidatus Sericytochromatia bacterium, assembly GCA_913773825.1. Lineage (GTDB taxonomy): Bacteria > Cyanobacteriota > Sericytochromatia > UBA7694 > UBA7694 > CAJYHH01. The sequence continues at coordinate 2,037 of CAJYHH010000153.1, forward strand.
CAGCGGCTTTTTCTACAATCGCTACCCGGATCCGGCCAGCGTGCCTGAAGCTGAACAAAGCTACTACAATGCAGTCTATTGGCATCAGCTCAACACCGACCAAAGCGAAGACATTCTGGTCTATGAGCGTCCAGACGAAAAAGACTATGACTTCTGGCCACGGGTCAGCGAAGACGGTCGTTTTCTGATTCTGACGGTTCATCTGGGCACAGACCGCCGCAATCGCATTTATTATCGACAACTGGGTGACAACGCAAATCCAGCTGAAGGTGAATTTGTGCGTCTATTGGATTCAGCTGAAGCTCATTATCGCTTTATTGGCAACGATGGCGATCAGCGCCTGTTTTTGTACACTGACCACGCTGCGCCCAAAGGCCGGGTTGTGGCCGTTGATCTGAGTCAGCCTGAACCTGAACACTGGCTGACCGTGATTCCAGAAGGGGAAGACGTGCTGACCAGCGTCATCATTGCGGGTGGCTGTTTTATTGCTGTTACTCTTCATCATGCTCGCCATCGCCTGATGGTGTATCAGCTTGATGGTCAGCTGAGCCATGAAATTGAAATGCCCACCCTGGGCTCTGTGGATGAATTACATGGACAGCTTGATGACAACGAGATCTTCATTGGCTTTTCGTCGTTTTTATTCCCGTCACGCAGCTATCGTTATGATTTAAAAAGCCGCAAACTTGAGATTCAGTTTGCCGCCAGTATTGATTTTAATCCTGATGACTATGTAACCCGTCAGGAATTTTTTACGTCTAAAGACGGCACCCGCGTGCCGATGTTTTTAGTTCATAAAAAAGACCTGACGCCTTCATCTGAAACCCCAACCCTGATGTATGGCTATGGGGGCTTTCGCCATGCTTTAACCCCCAGCTTTACGGCATCCCTGCTGCCCTGGATTGAACAAGGCCATATCTACTGTCTGGTGAATTTGCGTGGCGGGTCGGAATACGGCACGGAATGGTACCAGGCCGGAACTTTAGAGCGTAAACAAAACGTCTTTGACGACTTTATTTATGCCGGTAAACATTTAATCAGCGAAGGTCTGACTTCACCCCAAAAGCTGGCCATTCGCGGCGGCAGCAACGGTGGTTTATTAGTCGGAGCCTGTATGCTGCAGGCCCCTGACATTTTTGGCGCTGCAATTTGTCAGGTGCCGGTACTCGATATGCTGCGTTATCACCGCTTTACAATTGGACGTTACTGGGTCACGGACTACGGCAATGCCGAAGAAAACCCTGAACATTTTGCCTTTATGATGAAGTACTCACCGCTGCATAATGTTAAGGCCGCAACTCACTATCCGCCGGTGCTGATTACCAGTGCGGATCATGATGATCGGGTCGTTCCGGCCCATGCCAAAAAGTTTGCGGCAACTCTTCAGGCTGTTAATCCTGACAATCTGACCTTGCTGCGTGTCGATACTGATGCCGGCCACGGCAAAGGCAAGCCGCTGTCTAAAGTGATCGAAGAAATGGCCGACATTTATAACTTCCTGGCTCAGACGCTCCAGATCAACTGGAAATAAAGCCGATTTAAAGATAGAAAAACAGCCCGCTAGATTTTTTCTGGCGGGCTGTTTATTTAAGGGCTGAGTCTATTGCAGGGCAGCCAGGGTGATGCCCATTAGAGTCATGCCTGCGGCTAATCCAGGCACAACCGAGTGGCGATAAGCTGTACGCAGAGCCGCTGGCAAAAGTTCATGCAGCGCCAGGAAAATCATAATCCCTGCTGTCATGGCATAAACGGCTCCGAGTAAAGCCGGAGTGAGCATGTTATGCAGCAACCAGAAGCCTAACAAAGCACCCATGGGCTCAAATAAACCTGTGCCAAAAGACAGCCAGAAGGCTTTACGGCGACTGCCCGTGGCCTGACGAAGCGGCACAGCCAGGGCTAAACCTTCGGGGATATTGTGAAGGGCTATGGCGACCATTACGGTCAGACCGAGGCTGCTTTCAGACAGACCCGCGGCAAAAGTA
>CAJYHH010000154.1 GCA_913773825.1 Candidatus Sericytochromatia bacterium
TTTGACTTAAGACGGGGGCCTTTAACAGCCAGAGAGAAAGCAAAAGCGCCGCTGCTGCCTCGGGCTGAAAATAGAGATTCTGCAAAGTTTTAAGACTAGAGGGGCTTAATTGCTGAGCAAAGCGCTCACGCCAGCAATCTTGAAGCACGGCTTCCAGGGTTAAACAGCGATTGGGCAAACGCTGAAGCGCAGCCGGACTCAGCTCAGCTGAAGCGCTGCGCAGACGGCTTAACAAGTCGTTTAAAGCTGGATGGTTCATTGCAGCAAGGCCTGTAGTTGAGTGCGTGTGAGCATCTGATCAGCTGAAATAGACTGTAAACCCCAACCCGAATTGATTAAGCCCTGCAGCCCGGCAGGTACACTTTGAGGGCGTAACAGCTGCAGCAGCAGACTCCCGCCAGCACCGCTGTTTTGCAAAGCCTGCTCAAGGACTACCTCACCAGCAATTCCCTCTGGAGTCGGCAATAAACAGACTTCCCAGCCTTCATCACTTAAGATCACAACACGCGTGTTTTGCTCAGCCGCCTGAGCATAACGCTGCTGCAGCAGCGGCAGCGGAAAACTTGTGGTTCCGCCAGGGTAAGTAACCAGCGTGTCTAATAAAAGCTGCCGCTGATGAGTAAACGCTGTGCCGATTAAGTCCTGCTGGCCGCTAAAACACGTCACTCTGACCGTTAAGCCCAAACGCAAAGCGGATAAAGTCAGAATCACCGCATGTAACACAAGCGCTGAACGAGTCTGAGCGGGATCTGGGACTGAGCCCGAGGCATCTAAATAGAGATCTATTCGCTCTAAAGGACGCGGCAAAGCATCAGGCTCTGGCTCACGGCGACGACGTAAAGTGGTCATGCCGGGCACCACCACCGGGCTCTGAATCAGGCTGGCTGTCCAGTCAATATCAGTTACGGGACGATCCAGTTCCCAGGGCTCAGTACCGGCAAAGGGCCCAGGTTCTGGCTGATGAATCCCCGCTGGATTGAGTTCAGGTAACAACCAGGGCCAGGCCTGCTCGGCGTAATAGCGCGTCAACCAGCCTTGAGTCTTAAGACCACTGGCTGCCAGTAAATGAGCATAAGCCGGGGGCTCCAGGCTATTTTGTAAGCTGAGCCCAGGCGGTTTAGAGAGCTTGGCGTTAAGCGATTGTTGATCATCAAGACCTTCAGCTAATAAATCAGGCCCTGGTCTCGGTATCTGACTCAGGCCCGGCGGAACAGCTTGTGGGGCCTGAGAAGGCCTAATCGGCTCAGCCTGAGCGGATGAAGCGTCTGCAGAATCAGAGATAGAGGGGCCTGGCAGACCCTTTTCGTCTGGGCTAACAGAACGGGGAGCATCCAGCCAGGGCTCTGGTAAAAGCGATGCAGGCAGATAGCGACAGGCAATTCTGACAAAGACATCCAGTTCAGCTAAAGGCTGACGGCTGGCGGGCTGAATCACTTGGGCAGCCAGTCTGGCATCAGCTTCCCAGAGCGGATCAAGCTCTGATGGTGAGCTTCTGAGCTGGTTGCGAGACAGACCCCAGCGAATTTCGCAGACCCTGAGCACCCAATCACGAAAATCAGCATCTGACTCAGTCTCTGAATGAACATCTGAATCAGCCTGTAGCGCTTGGATTAAGGGCAACATCGGATAATCCCGCTCAAGCTGCAGACGGGTATCAATCAGCAGATCCTGCCAAAGATTAGCCAGCAAGGTCATTTGACCCTGCAATTCATCAGCCGTAACGGGAGTTTGCATTTGAGCGCGCTCTTGACTCAGCGCAACAAAGGCCGTGGCGTTAATCCGGGCCTGTTGTTCAGCCGAACCAGGGCTTAGCGCATAATGGCCAATTTGATGGGCCAAAATGGCAGGCAGATGGGGCATCAGGCCGCGGCTATCTAACAGCGGGCCATTAAGCTGAACTTCGTGGGTTTGCAAACAAAACTGAGCCAGGCGGCCGTTTAGGCCAGCCGCCTGGATAGCGTCAGCTTGCTCAAACCAGCGCGGAGCGCTCAGGCGCAGGTAAGGGCTCCACAGGCTTAAAGCCTGGGCCCACCAGCGCCCGAGCTCGGGCGGCGCTATCAGGCCGGGACTCCAGCTGTTTCCAGCACCTCAGCATCGACCTGTTCAGCTGCAGGCAGCTCAGGCGCCGTAAAGGCTTCCATAGAAAGTCTGGAGGTCAGATAGAAGAAGTCATCATGACCAAACAGCGACTTCAGCACTTCAACCGGCTTTACGCTGTCGCTGCCGGCAATCTGCAGATGCATCCGCAAATAGATCATGTCTTCAGGCCATTCCAGCGCAGGCAAATACTCGTTGAGGTCAGACGCTTCACAGCGCTCAAGCGTACCAATCAAAGGCCGGATATCGACTTCGCGGCTACGCTCTTTACGGGTCCGCTCAACCACTAACTCCGAGCTGCCCAGCAGAGTCTGAATTCGGGTATCCAGTACTTCTTCGATATTGCTTTCGCGAATCTGCATCACGTTCATCAGGTTTTCACGCGGGACCCCAACTAACCAGGTGCCGCCATAGAGCCATTTGGCCATATCGCGAGTGGTTTCATCGTGTTTGGTCACTGAGACAAAGTGAATGCCTTCGGGGCAAACCGCGTTTAAACGCTGCTGCACTTCTTCAGCGGACAGATCTTCTGTCAAAGAAAAGTCCAGCATCTCGCCAAAGCTCGGTACGCCTAAGCTCAAAGCCGGGCCAAACTGCATCACCGCTTTAGGGTGATAACCCTGTGAATAAAAGGCCTGAAGGCCCGCACGGCGAATAATACGCGGCAGATTTCGGACTAAGTCTGAGTGAGCCAGATACTGACTGCGTTTGAGTTTGGTATAGACTGCACGGTATTCAATGGCGGCACCCTGTTCAAATTTTTCTTGTTTAGGCGCGCGCAGTTGACCGGGCTCCGGATCGGGCAGCACTTCAGGCGGCGTCAGCGCACCCATCTGCAGCAGATACTCACCGCGCTCTTCGCGCATCTGGGTCATATCGCAACCTAAGCCGCAGTCATAACAAATCAGTTTACGGGCGTCAGCTTCATGATCCTGCAGATTGGTGTGATGGACTTTTGCGCGGAAAGGCTTACCGCAGGGCGGCGACAGTCTGTCTTTAATTGCGCGTTTGTATTCCTGAACCAAAAACTTGGGTTCTAAACCAACGTTAATATGGCCCCAGGGCAATTGAGAGTCCAGCGGGATCGTGCGGAAATAATTAAATTTATCCACGCCACAAGCGGTCATGGATTCCAGCCAGGCGTCAAATTTTAAACACTGGCCCCAGCCGTCAAAACGAGCGCCTTCTTTCCAGACATGTTCAATCACGTAGCCGACCTTGCGATCACCGCGTGAAACCACCCCTTCAATATGGCTAATCAGGGATTCATGCCATTTTAAGCCAATGCCATACTGACGGGCTAAGCCCATTAACATGCGCTGTTTGCGCTGGTTATCTTCAAGGGTATCCATCTGGCACCACTGGAAAGGGGTGTGCGGTTTGGGTACAAACGAAGAGACAGAGGCGGTGACGTTAATCATCTTCCAGCGTTTGTAATACTGTTTGGCAATGCTAAACATGCGATTAGCAGTGTCAGCAATACCAGCAACATCTTCATCGTCTTCGGTCGGCAGACCGATCATAAAGTAAAGCTTCATTTTGCGCCAGCCGCGCGCAAAGATATTATGAGCACTGCGGGCAATATCGTCTTCAGAGACGTTTTTATTGATGACGTCACGCATCCGCTGGGTGCCGGCTTCTGGCGCAAAGGTCAGGCTGGTATTGCGGACATCCGCAATCTCATCTAACAAGTCACCGGTCAGGCCATAAGCGCGTAGTGAGGCGACTGACAGACTGACTTTTTTCTCTTTGAGACGCTTCATTAATTGTTTAACTAAGGGGCTGACACAGCTAAAGTCAGCGGTCGATAAAGAGGTAATGCTGCTTTCGTCATAACCGGCTTTATCAATGCTATCGAGCAGGGCATCAATAATCTGCTCTGGGTCGCGCTCACGCACTGGGCGATAGGTCATGCCAGCCTGACAAAAGCGGCAGCCTTCGGTACAGCCACGGGCAATTTCCATTGTGGCGCGGTCAAAGACCGCCTCAACGGTTGAAATCGGCGAGTCACTGGGATAAGGATAGACGTTGATATCTTCGACTAAAGCTTTACGAACCGGGAAAGGCACCCCTTCGTACAGGTCACCCGCTTTGGGGCCTGTGACAATTGTAAAGCCGGTGATGTCTTCTTCAGCGGTGTCATATAAAGCCGGGCAATAAACCCCGCCCAGACGCGCCAGATCAGCTAAGATTTCAATTCTGGATTTACCGGCCTTGCGGCCGTCTACCCAGACGCGCGACAGCTTAGGAAAAATTTCTTCGCCGTCACCAATGACAAAAGCATCAACAAATAACGCCATCGGCTCTGGATTGACTGCACAAGGGCCACCGGCCACAACCAGCGGATGTGAGATATCGCGGTCTTCACCCCGCAGCGGCACGCCGCTGAGGTCCAGCATCGTCAGCACATTGGTATAGGTCATTTCGTATTGCAGCGAAAAGCCTAAAACGTCAAATTCAGCCAGCGAGCGAGTGTTTTCAAGGGAGTAAATCGGCAGCTGGTGTTCACGCAGCTTGGCTTCCATATCGACCCAGGGGCAATAAGCCCGCTCTGCCAGAATATCGGGCTGGTCATTCATGACCTTGTAGAGAATTTTCATGCCCATGTGGGACATGCCGATTTCGTAAGTATCCGGGAAGGTCAGGGCCACCTTAACCGGGGTTGCGTCCCAGTCCTTGCGGCGCGATAGGTATTCGCCACCGAGGTAACGTGCGGGTTTTTCGACCTCATGAATAAAGGTCTGATAAGGGTGTTTCATGAATGGGCTCCGGCAAAATATGTGCAAACACTAATTCTAGCATGGCCCGCATCAGTCGACACAGCTGATGAGGCGTATTTGGCATTATCAGCTCGTCGCCAGGCGATTCATGCTTAGAAACACACGTTTAGAAACATTCGGGTGCTTGAAATCATAACATTCTGGATTACAATAAACACAAGTCGACCTTCATAGAGGAGAATCACAGATGTCGAGTCCCAGAATCGGTGGCCCAGGCCCAGTCAGCACGCCGCCCCCTCCTGCTAACAACAGCTCTAATCAGGTCAA
>CAJYHH010000155.1 GCA_913773825.1 Candidatus Sericytochromatia bacterium
TAACCCGCTACCGGGCTGGTGGCTGGGTACCTTTTACATCACGATTGTGTTTGCAGCCGGCTATTTTGTCTGGCATAACATTGTCGGCGGCGGCATGGTCCACGAACGGGCCTACCGGGCAGAACGAAGCGTGGTCGAAGCAAAATTAGCTGAGCTTGAAAAAGCCAAAGCCGCCTCAATTGACCCGGTGGCCTTTGGCAAAGAGCTGGCTAACCCAGCTTTAGTAGCACCTGGCCAGCAGCTTTTTACAGCTAAATGCAGCTCTTGTCATGGCCCTCAAGCTGGGGGTCTGATCGGGCCTAACTTAACGGACAATCACTGGATCAATGGCGACGGGACGCCGCTGGCGATCTTTAAAGTGGTCGAAAAAGGCACAGACAAAGGCATGCCGCCCTGGAACGGCCTGCTTAAGCCGGATGAACTCAAGGAGGTTACAGCGTATGTAATCTCGCTTAAAGGCAGCAAACCTGCCAATGCCAAGCCCCCCCAGGGCACGGCCTATTAGAAAGAGGCAGCACCATGCAGACATCTTCCGAAAAAGCGAATCAATCGAAGGAATTGCCGCGTGATCGCCTGGCCTCAATGGATGAACAGGGCCATCGGGTCTATATTCATCCCAGCGATGTTCAGGGTCCTTATAAGCGCTGGCGCAAAGCTTTTCATACGGTGCTGCTGGTGCTGTTTCTGGTTTTGCCCTGGATTCAGATTCAGGGCAAACCAGCCATCCTGCTGGATATTGGCCAGCGTCGCTTTTCAATCTTTGGTCTGGCATTCTGGGCTCATGATACCCCGCTGCTGCTCTTAGTCGGCCTGAGCGTGTTGTTTGGTATTTCGCTGATCACCGCAATCTGGGGCCGGATCTGGTGCGGCTGGGCCTGCCCGGAAACCGTTTTTGTGGATTATGTGTATCGCCAGATTGAGCGCTGGATCGAAGGCAACGCCGTCCAGCGCCGCCGTCTGGCTGCGTCCCCCTGGACAACCCGTAAACTGCTGCTTAAAGCCGCCAAATGGTTAGTCTTTACCGCCGTGACTTTAGTCATCAGCCACAGCTTTATCGCCTATTTTGTCGGCATCGATGCGCTGGCCGTCATGATCCGCCATAACCCTTATGACAACCCCGGCACCTTTGGCGTGATGGCTTTTATCACAGCCGTGCTGCTATTTGCCTTTGGCTGGTTCAGAGAGCAGTTTTGTATTGTCATGTGCCCTTATGGCCGCTTACAGTCGGCTCTCTTAGATGAACACTCGCGAATTGTCGCTTATGACATCGCTCGCGGTGAACCCCGTCGCGGCAGCCAACCCGTACAGGTTGAATCCGCTCTGCTGCAAATTGAGCGAGAAACCGCCCAAACCCCAGCAATCCAAAATCAAGGTGACTGTATTGACTGCTTCCGCTGCGTGACGGCCTGCCCAACCGGCATGGATATCCGTCGCGGTTTACAGCTTGAATGTATCAACTGTATGGCCTGTATGGACGCCTGTGACGAAGTGATGCGCAACATCAAAAAGCCCGCAGGCCTGATTCGCTATACCAGCCAAAACGAAATGGCGGGCAAAGCCGTAAACCACACGCGCCCTCGCGTTTTATTACTCAGTCTGGCTTTAGTTGGTCTGATGGGCGGTCTGGCAACCATTCTCACCACGCGCCCACCGGTTAAAGTCACTATTTTTAACGCTAAAACCACCCCTTATCAGATGCTCGATAACAAAACTGACCCCATGTTAAGCAATCAGTTTTATCTGACTGCCAGCAACTACACCTTTGAACACGGCGAAGTGCGCTTAGCGCTTGATGATGCGCGCTTTAAAATTGTTTCTCAGGTCAATCCGGTTCAAATCAACGCTGGTAAAGAAGACAAACAAGGCTTTTTTATTACATTCCCCAAAAGTGCGCTCCAGAACGGCCGTACTCAGATCCAGGTCAGATTGCTGACCCGGGCGGATGACGGCAGCTGGCAGCGTGAACTCACCCAGGAGGTGCCCCTTGTTGGACCTTTTTAATTTCCTCTCTCATCAACAACCGACTGAAATTGCGACCATGAGCGCCTATCTTGTCCCGATCCTCGTTTTAATCGCCAGCTTATTTGGCAGCAGCCATTGTGTGGGTATGTGTGGCGGAATTGCGATGGCTTTACCCCCAGGCAAACCCGCTCAAATGGGCTATCACTGCGGCCGTCTGACAGGTTATCTCAGTTTAGGCGCAGTCGCAGGCCTAGCTGGCGACAGCCTGCTGAACGGCAATAGCTGGGTGACCTTGCTGTCAGCTGTTATGATGGCAGCCGTTTTAGTCTGGACAGCCGTTAAAGTCTGGCGCGGCCAGCCTCTGCATATTCAATTGCCTGCCGCTTTGAATGCACTGATTCAACGACCACTGGCTTATGTGCTTTCACGCTTGCGCAAACAGCCCGGTTCGCTCAGCGGAATCGGGGCAGGCTTTAGCGTGGGCGCCCTGACCGTATTTTTACCCTGCGGCTGGCTCTATACCTTTGTGATTGGCGCTTTAAGCACTCGCAATCTGGGGCTAGGCGCTTTGTATCTGTTTGCTTTTTGGCTTGGCACCGTGCCTTTGCTGGCCTTAGGCCCTCAACTAGTCCAGCACTGGTTAACGCGCCGCAGCCCACACCAGCGTCATGTGGTGGCAGCTCTGTTTTTATGTGCCGGTCTACTCAGCATTGGGCTTAAAAGCGCTCATTCGCTGCCGATTCACTCAGCTCATCAGCATCAACACCAGACGGGTCAGCATTCAAGTCATCACTCAGCTGACCGCAACGGAGTAAGCAACGGAGTAAGCAACGGAGTAAGCAACGGAGTTGATAAAAATCATATGAGCTCACCGGCAAACGGCGTAAGCTGCCATTAAATCTGATTCTGGAGTTAACCCGATGCAAGGCAAACACAAACCTGCCGTCAGCGCGGCTGAGGCCGTCAGCCTGATTCAGCCCCATAGCCATGTGTTTATTCAAGGTGCCGCCGCCACCCCACATGTTTTGATTCAGGCTTTAGTGGAACAAGGCGAGCGTTTACAACACACTGAGCTCTATCATCTGCATACCAATGGCCCCGTGCCTTATGTTGACCCAGAGCAACGTGAGTTTTTTCACGTCAACGCGCTCTTTACAGGCGGCAATCTGCGCTCAGCGATTGCGGAAGGTTACGCTGATTATATTCCGGTCTTTTTAAGTGAAGTACCGCTCTTATTCCGGCGTGGAATCATCCAGCTGGATGTGGCGCTGATTCACGTTTCGCCCCCTGATGCTCACGGCTTTTGCTCACTTGGCACTTCTGTCGATGTAGCCAAAGCGGCGATTGATACAGCCAAACTGGTGATTGCTCAGGTTAATCCCCAGATGCCGCGTACACATGGGGACGGGATGGTGCATTTAAGCCGCTTTGACGCCTGGGTTCAGGTCAATGAGGCCTTACCCGAAGCGGCCCCACCAGCACTGAATAAGGTTCAGCTCAACATTGGCCGCCACTGCGCCAGCTTAATTGAAGACGGGGCCACTTTACAAATGGGGATTGGGGCTATCCCTGACGCGGTACTCGCTGCACTAAGCAACCATGGCCGATTGGGCATTCATACCGAAATGTTTTCTGATGGCGTCATGGCCCTGGTCGAAAAAGGCGTGATTACGGGCCAGGAGAAAAAAATCCACCCGGATAAAATTGTCGCGGGCTTTGTGATGGGCACCCGCAAACTCTATGATTTTGTACATGACAATCCCTTAATTGCCATGCTCGATATTGGCTATGTCAATCGCACTGACGTAATCCGACGCAACCCCAAAGTCACGGCGATTAACTCTGCGCTAGAAGTGGATTTAACCGGCCAGGTCTGCGCTGACTCAATTGGTACTTACCAGTTTTCGGGCGTGGGTGGCCAGATGGACTTTATTCGCGGCGCTACTTTATCTGAAGGCGGCAAGCCGATTTTGGCGCTGCCGTCCTTGACCAGCAAAGGCGAAAGCCGAATTACCGCTCTGCTTAAACCTGGGGCATCAGTCGTAACAACTCGTGCTCATGTTCATTACATTGTCACCGAACACGGCATCGCCGCCCTGTACGGCAAAAACCTGCGTCAGCGCGCTAAAGCGTTAATCGAGATTGCCCATCCCGATCATCGCGCATTGCTTGAACAGCAGGCATTTGAGCGCTTTAAGCAGTTTTAGCTGTTTGTTTAAGCTGTGCTATTGGGCTGAGCTCCTGGCAGAGGCACTGCCAGCTCGGCGGCTCGGCTGACCTTTTCCCATTTAGCCCAGGTATCCAGGCGCTTTTGGGTAAAGTCACGGGCCAAATCGTAAATCATGCTGCCCAACAAAAGGCGCAGAGGGGGTTCTGGACTATTGACCAGCTTGATTAAGGCCTCAGCGGCGAGTCTGGGGTCGCTGTCGACAGAACCCTCAGCCCAGGTTTTTTCCATCTCTGCCCGTAAATCAGCATATTCAGGCATGGTGTCTGTTGTCGCCATTTGATTATACAGATCCGTCCAATAGCCACCCGGCTCAACAAT
>CAJYHH010000156.1 GCA_913773825.1 Candidatus Sericytochromatia bacterium
CTGGAGTTCAGACGTGTGCTCTTCCGATCTGGCAGAGTCAGTGTAAAACAAGTACCCTGACCTTCGCTTGATTCAACCAAAATCTGGCCCTGCAAAGCTGTTGTGACAAGATTATGCACAATCGCCAGACCAAGACCAGAGCCACCCCGTTCACGGCCTGTGGTAAAAAAGACGTCAAAGATTCGCGCTGCGTGTTCTGGCGGCATCCCGCAGCCATAGTCTTCGACTTTCAAAATCAGGTGCTGATCATCCTGAGCGGGCAGCAAGCGAATATCCACATTACCACCTATGCCTTTGGGATAGGCATAGCGCTCAATATTTGAAAGTAAGTTGAGCAAAATCTGAGAAAGATAGCCTGGGTAACCCAGCCACTGAATACTTTTCAAAGCTGGATCAATCTCAAAATTGAGCTTGATACCAGCCTGACGGGCTTTAATTTTAAATAAATCTGTAATTTCTTCGATTAGATGGGGCAAGAGAGTCTTTTCAAGCGTATCCGTAATCTGATTAACCGAGATGCTCTTAAAAGTCTGAATCAGTTTATTGGCGCGGGCAATGTTTCTGAGCATCAGATCGGCTGCTTCGACGATGTCTTCAAGGGTCAGGCGTAGTTCTTGATCAGAGATAGCAGCTACGATTTCAGGCGTCAGATTTTCAGTAATCATACTGGCTGCGCCATTTACAATTCCAAGTGGTGTGTTAATTTCATGCGCTACACCCGCTACCATCTGGGCCAGCGAGCGGTGGCGTTCAATTTCCATTTCAGATTGAACTTTTTGGCGTTCTAACATCTCTTTGTAGATTTTTTCGTTTGAAGAGCGCACTTTATTCGAAATATCTGCCAGCACTTCGCTGAGTAGATCCGGTGAACGCGTTAGTAATTGCATAAACTCTTGACGATTAAGCATAAAAAATTCACTGTGCTCAAGTGTGCGGATCGTCGCAGAGCGTTTGCCGCCGTCGACTAAGGCCAGTTCACCAAAAAAATCCCCTTGCCTGAGCACGCTGAGTTCAATTTTGTGACCATTGGGGTCTTGGCCAAACACTGAGACTGAACCAGATAAAATCACATACATACAGTCCGCGCTATCACCCTGGTTAAAGAGTGTGACGCCAGATTGATGATCCATAAACTGGCCCAGAGCAATTAACTCTTCAAGCTGAGGGTCTGTTACATGCTGAAAAAACGGGATCGTTTTTAGAAACTCATTCAGTTCAGCCATTTGCTTCTGCCTCCTGTGTGGAGAGCTGAAGGCCTTCCGCTTGACTATGAGCCAGCTGAATCTGAACTTTTTTAAGCAAAGGCACTTGGCTATAGGCGCAGGTTTCGACTTTAAAGCGCAGCCAGGGGATTACAACCTCACCGCTGAGCTCTTGTTGAGTCATGTAATGATGAAAATACACCATTGAGCCTTTGAGCCAGTCGCTGATTCGAATGGGGCAGATCACGGCTGCAGCTTCTGAGTGATGAAGAGCGACAACATCACCGTCATGAAGCCGATGTTCTGCGGCTAAGTGACGTGAAACATACAGCCAGCGCTGAGCAGGCATCTCCTCACTGAGCTGGGTATGGCCTGAGCCACTGGCTTGGATTGCAAAGCGCACTTGAGCAGGTTCAGGGTCTGGTATGGCTGAGCCGACATTCAACATCACACCTGCGGGTATGGCAAAATCAGCTTCTTGAGGTACAAAAAATCGAAAAAGTACAGCCTCAGATTTGAGATTTGAAAACAGAGAACCTTGATGAGAGAGTAAACAAATGCCCGACTGTAGGAGCTGAGTCCAGCTAATCGGATCTGACTGTTCGTTACGGGGCTGACAAAACAAGGCGTCTGAGCTCGAGTGTTGGGGGCCAAGATAATTCTGGATGCGATCCCAGAGCTGAGCTCGGCTGACTTCACCGTCAATGCGCTTGAGCTGGCCTCCCCAGCCCCAGTCTGGAGATTCAAAACGCACTTGTAAATAACCGTCCTGTAGATGTCTGGCCAAATCAGGATGTCCCTGACGGAAACTCTCACTTTCACGTAGCGAGCGTGAAATTTCGGCCAGGGTGTCATAGAGGATGGTCGTTTCAGTGCGTGTTTCAGACGGCGTCTGGCGGCGTGGGAAAGCCTGAACCAGTCGCCATTCCCCGTTGAGATGTAATTGATGACGCGCTACTGCTGGTGGGGTGGGCAGACAGAGTGCGGCATGTTTGAGTAAAAAAGGCCCAGGCATCGGGTCAATGACCACTAAAGTAGTCTCGTTTGAGCGCAAACGCTCTCGCCAACGTTCATGATCGCGCAAAAACTGAGCTTCAAGCCCGGTGCCGATACATAAAATCAGCTCGCGCTGATGACTTTGATTGGGCTCCGGAAAGTCCATAATTGGCCGGATTGGCTCTTTGAGCAGGGGCTGATAAGCGTCTTCAGGCAATTGCATGCGCAAGGCCGCTTCTTTAGAACCTTCTTCGTCTAAAGCCAGGCAGCCAAAAAACTGATTGGGTCCAAGCCCCTGCAGCTGGCTTTCTTCATTGCCTTGAGT
>CAJYHH010000157.1 GCA_913773825.1 Candidatus Sericytochromatia bacterium
AGCCATTGCAATCGCCAATAGCCTGACCCTGGTAACCGCCAATCGCTCAGAATTTTCCCGGGTTCCTGGTTTGATTCAGGAGTGCTGGGAGAGTTAGGGTAAGATCTAATCTGGATTAGCTGATTCCTTGTGCCAACGGATATCCTGTCTCCTGCAGTGCTTCTCGGATGCTGTCCAGCTTCAGACCTGGATTCAGAGCCTCGACCATGGCCTGGGTCAGGGGCTGATGAGCATAGATGGCTTGCATAACTGACAAAGCCTGAGTGCTTTCTAGCTGCTCCTGGTCATCTTTCAGCCATTTCCAAAAGAGGGTGGGGTTCGTTCCCAGCATGGTTAAGTCTCTGGCTGATCCATCGACATAATCACCTACATATGGCGGAAAACTCTGCTCGAAGTAACCAAGCAAATCACCGTCTCGAAAAGGAAACTCAATCGGTCCTCTCTGCCAGGCAAGATCGCCGTTCCTCCTCCAGATGCAATAAGTAACAGCTTCTTGGGCTTCAAAAGCAGGTTCATCGAGTGCCGCCTGGAATTCCTGCGGCAAGCCTTCATACATGCTTGGCCAGATGCCATCGTTTCCATAAGGGCTCATGTCTGCTTCATGGGCAAAGCCCAGCATAATAGCCCCATACGGGTTGAAGAGCAGATGCCACTGGTCTCCCTGGCCATTGTCCAATTGTCCATATGAGCTGTCTGTCGACCAGATGACCAATGAGCATTGAAGTAATACCAGGGAACGTCGTCAGGCTCTGGGTAGACCAGCAAGAAAATGACGCTCATAGACTAGGTTAACTGTTTCAGCGACGTCACATCCGGTAGCAGGCTCAAATCCCGAGTCGAAATAATAGGGTATTTCATTTCAGCTTCAGTCGCTTCAAAAGTTCAGTTCTTTCAATATCCGTCAGTACCCTTACCTGACCTGGCTGCATTTCAGCCAGAAAAAGGTTTTCCATCCGCCAGCGAATGAGTCGGAGTGTGGGGAAGCCCACTGCGGCCGTCATGCGCCTGACTTGGCGGTTGCGGCCTTCGGTCAGGGTGAGAGACAGCCAGGCAGTGGGTATGTTTGCCCGAAAACGAATTGGCGGGTCCCTAGGCGGCAAGTCAGGTTCAGTATCAAGGATGCGAGCTTTGGCAGGCAAAGTCAGGCCATCCTTGAGTTTCACGCCTTTGTTTAGCTGCTCCAAAGCCCGCTGAACGGGGATTTTTTCGACCTGGGCCCAGTATTCGCGCTCATGTTTAAACTTGGGATCGAGCAGTTTGTGATTCAGGCGTTTATCATTTGTCAGCAGCAATAAGCCCTCACTGTCTTTGTCCAGGCGTCCCACTGGATACACGTCTTTGGGGAAGTCATAATCCAGAACCTGTAAGGTTTCTTCAGGCTTTTCACCGCTAAACTGGGTCAGGACATTAAAAGGCTTATAAGCAATTAAATACAGAAGGTTACTCATGACTAACAGAGTAACCTAATTTTTAAATCAAGCAGCAGCGTTTTCCTGATTCAAAGCTCTAGTCCACGACAATAAGCTTAAGTAGACGTTGCGGTCTGGGTATTGCGAGAGCTATCCAGAGTATTTCCTGCGGGATCCATCACGCTTGTCGCAACCGAGACAAAAACCGTACTGCCTGGCGGATAGAGATTGACGGTGCTATTAACTGCTGTGTTGGGATAGACAATATAGCCTCCAGCAGGGGTATTTAAGCGGTTAGCAGAAAAAAGACCACTCTGGGCGATGTTTATCAGCATCACAGCTTTAGTCCCAACTACCGGATTAGCTCCCAGGCTCAGAGTCAGATTATCACCGCTGCCTAAAACACCCGCCGTACCAGAGCCATCTGCTTCGCTGATATTAAAACGTCCACCGCTGGAATCTAATCCAGCATTAAGCGAAGCCTGTAGAGCACGTAAGGGGGTCGTTGTCGCAATATAGTTATTCATATTGAGCCCGGTGCTGGCAAAAATGCCGCCGCTAAACTCGATCCAGGCAATTTGTTTATTATTCCGCATCGCCGTTGGGCTCAGAGTCAAATTGACGCGGTCGTTAACTTCAACATTGTCATCACCGATGCCTCCACCACTCTGCTGGGTATTGATTGTCCAATCAGCAGCCCCACCCGCAGTCAGATCCCCTAAGGCATTGCGTAAAGCTGTGTAGGTATTGGCAGCAGGATTGACCACATCAACATTGATATCCCGGCTTCCATCGGTATAGACAATCTGCAGAGACTCTGTCACAGAGGGCAAGAGATTAACCGTGTTGGCGACATGGTCAGCAGCGTTTGTTGTCTGAAGTTTAATCGGCAGGGTTGGCAAGGTGACTGTGCTACCGTTTTTAAGCAAAGCCGTTGCAGAGATTACGTCATGATTCAGCGGAGTACCCGCTGCAATTGCATTTAAAGCGCCCTGAACGGGCGGAAGCAATAACACTGTGCGGCGACTAGCGTCTGAGCCGTCGTAAATCGCTGAGCCACCAAGCGTATACCAGCTCATGGTAATTGAGTCTCCACCGGGTGGCGCAATCACCATTTGGTAGTTTTTAGCTGTATTGCGAGCTGTAGCATTGCCTTGAGCATCCGGGTGTGACGCTGGTGCCCGATTTTCTGACCCCATCACACCGGTTCGGTCTTCAAGCCCACCGGCAACCCGTCGGGCCTGGGTATAAAGAATCAAGGGTTCGCTGTAGACAATCTGAATTGCATCCCCGTTGGCTCCACCGTTTTCAGCTGTCTGAGCCGTCATCTGAGCTAAATAGGGGATGGTTAGATCCGGCGCGACATTAAAGCTGACAGACTCCTGCAGATCTGAATCAGTCAGCCTGAAGTGATGGCTATTGCGTGAGCCACCCTGAATCCCGCTAATCGTTCGGCCGCCAGAACCGTTAAAGACTATCTGGTAAACAGGCACACGAGCCGTATCTTTATCGGTTGGTAAATAGGCGTCGTCTTTAAACGAAAAAGTCACCTGAGTGCTGGCAGCGTTCCAGGTAATCGTAAAGTTATTTTTGTCCCAGATAAGAGTGTTATTGAGGGTACTGAGCTGATTATCGCCGGAAAAAGTCTGCCCGCTTGCCCCAGCATCAACTGTGAGTTTGACGTCGCGCAAGGCTCTGATCGTAAAGGCTTTTTCGACTGATTCCCTCACCATCGGCTTACTAAAACTCAGCACAAAAGAAGTCTGAGGCTCAACGCCGCTGCTATTGCGCTCAGGAGTCACTGAAATCACTTCTGGAGAATCTGTCAGCGCATTATAAGAGGCACCCGTGCTGGCAGAAGTCCCGTCAGTACCAAAATCATAGCGATTAGAAGCAGGAACGCCGTTTTTATTGGATTTGAGCACTTCAACCCGGCGTCTTGTTGCAAAACCCTCTTTACTGGCAATAATCTCAATCTGGACACCTGCGGGTGCGTCATTAAAAGTGTAGGTACCGCCAACGGTTTTGGCTTCAACATTATAGGGCACAGCCTCGCTGAGTGAACGGGCTTCTATTTTGACATCATCCAAAGGACTGCCATTGAGATCAAAAACTTTACCGTTAAAGGTTGTATTGGCAGCTACCGAAATATCCACAGCTGTACCCGTGGGCTCTGGAGTCATGGCCTGGCTGGGCTGGACGACAGGAGCCGTTGACTGAACAGGTGTTACTGGAGAAACAGCAGGTCTCTCTGAGGCATCAACTGTTGGGCCTGGTTGAGCAACAGGTGAAACAGATACAGCCGGCATCGGTTTAGAAGCACTCTGCTGCGGAGAAGGCAATACACTTACGGGTGTAGTTGACGCAGGGCTACAGGCTGAAATCAGACAGAGTGACGCACATGCAGAATAAACCAAAGGCAGGCGTTTCATAACGGGTTCCTTTGAAATCATAAAAAATGTGGGACAGGCAATGAAAAATCGCGATGTAAAATATATAACACACTTTCATTAAGCACAGGACGTCCGCCTTTCCTGAAAAGAAATTAAGCTAAGCAATTGACCTGACTTTGGTAAAATAGAATCTATAGAGTTAGAAGTGGATTTAGGACATTGTCTGTTTTTACCAGTCCCGAAGCCCTTCGCCCCTAACCTGTTGTTGTTCTTATTAGTCTCTTTTGTCATCTTTCTGCAGACTGTCACTGCGGAATGTTTAAGCCTCCTTCAGGAGTGAATTGTTTTATGCGCCATCCTGCAATCAGTCTGACTTTGATCGGAATGCTGGCACTGTCGGCCTGTCAGCCAGCCAGTCCCTTAAATCCAAATCCGAATACAGCACCCAGTTCTCAAACATCAGACCCCAGCGCTCAAGCATCCAGCACGCCTCAAATCAGCCAGCAGGACCCGGTTGAGATTAATCTGCCTTCCCAGCCAGATCCGCAGTTTACCAATCAGCAGCTGGCAGCCATTGCGCCCGCTGCGCTGGCAGCTCTTAAACCTGAACAAATCCAGTCGATTACCCTCGAGCAGGTTAATAAACTTAGCCCGGAACAAATCAAAGCGCTCCAGCCTGAGCAGATCAAAGCCATGATTCCACAACAGCTGTTTATGCTGCGCAATAAACAGCTCAACGCGATGTCAGGCAATCAGCTAAAGGCCATTCCAGCTGAAAAAATGGCGGCTTTGTCTGTTGGTCAGCTAAATGCGCTGACACCTGACCAGTTTTCAGAACTGCTGCCCGAACAAATCGGTGCCCTGACGGGTGATCCGGCTAAAATTCTGCTGCCAGCTGGCATTGCCACCGATCTCAGCGAAAGTCAGAGCTTACCTGGCAGCCGTGGTCAAATCTTGCTACCTGCCGGAATTTTACTGCCAGCCGGCATCTTATTACCGGCAGGGATTCTCTTACCGGCGGGTATTTTATTGCCAGCCGGCGTTCAAAGCGGTCAGGCTCCTTCAATTCTGTCATTTAGAACCCAGGCTGAAGGGGCTCAAGCTAGTTATGCAGCTCTGGATCAAGACCCTGCTTTTACAGCCAGTCTGGCGGCTGAATCATCTGAGTTTCTGCCTGATAGCCAGCTTGAATTTGATCTGGGCGAAGAACCCAGTTTTAATGAGGTGCTGTCAGAAAACTACGATAACAGCATCTTAGAATCCCTTCCGATTCAAGAAGGTGATTTGATTGATGATGAAGCAGTCTCAACTCAAGACATTCTGCCAGAAGATTTTTTATTTGGCGATGCAGACGATCCCAGTCTGGCCTATCATGAAGCTGACGAAGCCCCTTTTGCGACAAAAGGCTTTGGCTTACTGCAAAACTTACAAAATCCCAGTCCAGTCAGCATCAGTCAGGAAGAATCTGAGCTGCTAAAAGCGCTGTTAGATGCCAAAACCAAGCTCAATCAGGCCAAGTCAGAAGCTGACAGGCTGAATAAAGACTTATTGAACCTCAATTTAGCTTTAGCCAGCCCTCAACTGTTTTCGGGATTAAGTGCAGCGGATCAGCTCAAAGCTCAAAACGGGCTAAAAGACGCGCTGGCCGCTCTAAACCAGTCAGGTGGCCTGGCTAAATACGAAGCAGAACTGATTCAGCTCTTTGCCAAAGACGGAATTAACTTGCCTGCAAATAGCCTCAAGCTTTCGCTCCAGGTCAATCTGAATATGATTTTGCCCTGGCTGGAAGTCTCGCTTAGCAGCCTTAAAAACGTCTCATTTGAAGCTTATCGCAAAGCCACACTGGCAGTTGTGGGCACATTTCGTTCTGACCTCGAAGCAACGCT
>CAJYHH010000158.1 GCA_913773825.1 Candidatus Sericytochromatia bacterium
AATATCGTCTGGCCCTGCTCTCTTGTTTGCAGAAAGAGCCTGCTGAAGTG
Organism: Candidatus Sericytochromatia bacterium; assembly: GCA_913773825.1. Classification (GTDB taxonomy): domain Bacteria; phylum Cyanobacteriota; class Sericytochromatia; order UBA7694; family UBA7694; genus CAJYHH01. The sequence continues at coordinate 51 of CAJYHH010000158.1, forward strand.
CAGAAGGCCTTAATGGCCCATGCAGCGGGCTGGCCCAAATCTCAACTGCTGATACCGGCTCTTTGTCGTCTGCTGCAGCAGAGTCAGGCCCAAGATGTGCTGGCACATCTGGATGCGTTAGTCGATTGGCCTCCCGATCAAGTGCTGGAGCTGCTTAAGCGATTATCGCTGATTCAACCCTTACAGGCCGCCTGGGCGCCTGTGTCAGCAGCTTGGATGGCGCTTAATCCAGGCAAGCAAAAGAATGATCAGTCTGAGCGCTGGGACTATTTACAGTGGGCACTGCAAGAGAAACTTGACCCAGACTATGTCCGGGCTGGGCTGCTGCTGGCCGCTGAGTTTTATCCCTCTTATAACTTTCCAGAGCGACATAAGCCGACTCAGGCTGAGTTTCCCTTGGCGATGGTGCAGACGGTGGCGCGTTATGCAACTTCTGGTGAAGCCTATGACTGGCGAGCCAATCAGCTGGCAACTCAGATCTGGGCACGCTGGGCTGAAGTACCAGCCTTTGAAGCGTTTTTTACTCAGCAAAACTGGCTAAGCTTTAACCCAGCTGTCTGTACCGCTTTGCTGCATCTGGTCTGTATGGATTGCCAGCGCTGGTGGTGGAGCCAGGCTCGCAGCGCCTGGGCCGGTTATTCAGGTTTTTTATGCCGCATAGCGCCAGTGGTTCTATCAGGATTAACTGAGATTCCTGAAGCCTTTCAGGCCACCTGGCTCAGGCTGCTGGCGGATCACTTCTGTTTACATCTGCGAACTCGGCCTTATCAGGCCAGACGGGCTAAACAATCCCTGCAGCGGGCCATGACGCTTTTTTCGCGCTTGTGTTCTGAGCCCTTTAAGACAGACTCAGACTGCGCTCTGCCCTTTTCAGCCTGGATTGAGACGCTGAATGAGGCTGACTTTGAAGCGCTGCTGGCCCTGCCTGAAAAAAGGCTGCTGCGACTTAATGATCTCTTTGATGCTGATGAAGAGCGTGAGTTTTTAAACAAAGGTCTGGCTGCTCTGCTGCCGGTTTTGCCTGGTTTGGGACTTGAAGGCTTAACAAAAGCGGTATCACGTCTGAGCGGATTAGCGCTGGCGCTGGGGATGCTAAAAAATCTGGAACGTCAGCGCGTGGTTAAACACTTGGCTGCTGATCCGCTGATGCAGGACTTTAGCGCTTTGGATGTGACAGTGCTCTGTGAGCGCCTGATCCTGCTCACTCAACGTCTGACTTCACCGCTGCCCCGTAAGCTCAGAATCTGGCAGACAAGTCAGCCAGACCAGCATTTAAGCCCAGCTCAGCTTGAACGGGCTCGTCTCAAAACCCTGGATAATTTAGTGCTGACCCGGCTCGACAGATTAGATCTGCTGATCTGGGAAATGATCTTTGCTGATTTTCCAGACGTTGCGCGGACTGAGCCTGTGCGCCATGCCTTGATTGCACAAAAACTGATTCACACCAATCGGCGGGCTTTACGTAAAGCGCTAAGGCGGATTTTAGCGGGTGATCGGGATTATTTAGCTAACCATGTACTTAATCAACGCTGGCTGGCTCAGCATCCGGCCTGTGATCGCTCAGTCTGGCGTGAGGGGCTGGCCTATCACTGCCGCTGGCCGGAGACAGAGCTGACGCTAAAAATTGAAACAGATCCATTTGAAGTCCTCAAGATGGGAACTTATGTCTCATCCTGTTTACGTTTATCAGGCTCATTTTTATTTTCAGCCGTGGCTGTGCTGCTGGATATCAATAAACGGGTGGTATTTGCCCGTGATGCGAAAGGGCGAGTCATTGCCCGCCAATTGATAGCCATTGATGAGCAGTCCCGTCTGGTTGGCTTTTCGGTTTATCCGCTGGATACGCCGCCAGAGCTGGAACAGCATTTTTTAGCTCATTTGCAGCAATTGGGTCAGGC
>CAJYHH010000159.1 GCA_913773825.1 Candidatus Sericytochromatia bacterium
CTGTCCTTCCCAATGTTCAGTTGTCAAAGCTTCTAAATCAACATCTGACATCACGGGCGTCAATAAACTGGTCAGCTTATGATTCATCAGCGCTGCCACCACCCGCTGGCCACCTATGGCAGCAGGCAGGCACTCGCCCACAGGGGTACCGGTCGGCAAGGAGTGAATCTGGCCATCTCGATTGACATTAATCGTTAAACGACGAGGCAGGGAGCGCTCTTGAAGCAATTGACCAAACTGATCGGTTATATCTGTCAGCTGCAGCCCTAATTGATGAATCAGCGCCTGCTCCAGCTTAAGTGCCAGTGCAGGGGCCTGGGTTTTAAGCTGTTCAAAAGCCTGAGGCGTCAGCCAGGCCAGCTCAACTTGTTCAAGGGCTGTGACCGTTGCTGAACGAGCTCGGCCGCTAATCAGGCTTAGCTCACCCGCATGGGCCCCGGCATGTATACGCCCAAGCTGTAAACTCCCTCTGACAACACAAGCCTGACCTTTTAGCAGAAAAAACATCGCCCGACTGGCGCGGCCTTCTTCCAGTAAGACTTCACCACTCTCACGCGTTTCAAAACGCAGATAATGTTTAAACTGCTCGCGCTCTGGAGCATCCAGATCTCTTAAGGCCTCAAGCTGAGACAAATCAGCTGCATGGTTAGCTGCGTGGTTAGCTGCGTGCATCACCCACCTCCGCGGGGTATTCTAACAAGCCTTTTAGCCATTTTGGCGCAAAAAGCGCTGTCTTTGGCATCAAGATTTTGTTATAATCCCGGCTGAGGGCTGCCCTCATAAGCTGGAGTTCCAAAGTCAATTCCGTGATCAAATATTTAGTGATTCCGATGCTACTCGTTCTGAGCCTGGTCATGCCTGCCGCAGCCGAGCAAGATCCCCTCACGGCTGAATATCAGCTGATTAACCTGATTAATCAATATCGCCGGGAAGCACGTCGCCCTCAACTCCAGCTAGATGCCAACGCCAGCCAGGTAATGCGTCAGCATAGTCTGAACATGCTCAAAGATCAGAATTTTTCGCTTGAGTCTAAACAGCGCGGCAGCTTAGACTATCAGCTGGCTTATGGACGCGTCAGTGGCCGTTCAGTGCATAGTTTTATTGCCTTAGACTATGATGTGCCCAATACTTTTCAGCAGCTTAAAGGCAATGCAGCTCTGCTGTCAGATGACGTGACTCATGCAGCCATCGGCGTAGCAATTGGCGATCATCCTAAATATGGACGCACACTCTGGACAACCGTCGTCTTATTACAAGTTATGGCCACTTTACAAAATGTCCCTCGCACAGCTGAACCCGGCACGGTGCTCAAGATCCAGGCTAAAGTTTCACCCGGATTTAGCAATCCACGGCTGCCGGTTACGGTTCCGTACGGACGTGTGCTGACATTTTATCCCGTGCGGCGTCAGGGGAATCAAGCCTGGTTTGAAGTTCCCCTACGCCAGGGCAAGGGCCGCTACACGTTTGAGTTATTGCTCGATAAAACTGGTCAGGGCCCCCGTGTGGCAGCAATTTTACCTCTATATGTCGGGGTCGGCTATCCGGTCAAAGAGCCAGACGAAACCCCTCATGACCCACAGACCTTTGCGACAACCGATCAAGCCTCTGCTTATCTGATTGAACGGATTAATCAAGTGCGGACTGAGCATGGTTTAAGGCCTCTACTTAGTGATCAGCTCCTGACTTATGTTGCTTGGCAACACAGCGCGGATATGGCTAAAAATGGCTATTTTGCCCATGTTAACCGTCAAGGCGAAGACCCCAATGCTCGTTTTAAACGCTTTGGCGGGCGTGGCCCGATTGGTGAAAATATTGCTTTTGATATCAGCATTGATGCTGCCCATCATCATTTAATGAGCAGCCCGGGTCATCGGGCAAATATTCTGCACGAAGCGTTTACGCATGTCGGCGTAGGAGTTTATTTTACGGGCAGCCATTTTTATGTCACCCAGCTGTTTCAACGGCAGGGATCAAATGCAGCCCTAACAGCGCCTGAACAGGCCCAGCTGGTAGCTGCTAGACGTTAACTAAACGCTAACTAAACGCTAAACCCCTATTCTCCGCGAAAGCGGTAGCCCATGCCTCTAACGGTTTCAATATAACGCGGTGATTCAGCATGATCGTGTAATTTATCGCGCAGCCGTCTAATCAGCGCATCTACCGAGCGCTCATTGACTTCCAGATTATCTTGCCAGATCTGGTCTAATAACCGCTGGCGAGTAAACAACTGACCCCGATGGGATGCCAG
>CAJYHH010000160.1 GCA_913773825.1 Candidatus Sericytochromatia bacterium
AAGATTTCAGCTCTTCAGTGCTTTTTTGAGCATATTTACTTTGCTCGTTAAGCATTGCATTGGCTTCAAGCCCACTATCACGCATAAGAAGATATGAGCCGGCCAAAGTTGCAACTGTTAGACCTAAGCCTACTGGACCACCTAAAATACCCAACAAGCGACCACCAATGGCCAATGAAGCTGAACTTGCGGCTGTAGCTCTGGTTCTTGCCGCAGCTAACGCATTTTCAGTTGCAGTCAATTCTGTGTTAATTTGCGCTTGCTGTTGACGAAGCAACCCCATACGTAAGTCTGAGTTAATCGATCCTTGTGCTGATATCTGACTTTTCTTACGCTGCAGCTCAAGCTTTAATTCTTCTACCAGAAGAACACGGGTAGCCTGAGCTGCGGCTAATTTTGCCTCTAAACCTACAACCTCATGAGCTGATGCTGCTTTTTCTGCCTGAATGAGTCCATATTGAGTAACAGTTTGCTCAACGAGTTGTTTAGATTTAGCTACTCCCGCTGCTACCGATGCGTATATGGCTGGGATATAAGTTCCCACATAGTAAGCACCTGCAACCTGAAGACTTGAAATTACCAGATCAAGATTTTCGGCAAGAAGTTTTACTGAGTCTGCTGTTAAGGAAGCAGCACCAGATGCCTTACCCGCCTCACCAATAAACTTTGATACTTCATTGTTTAGCATCGTGAATGATTGGCCAATTGTTGGATCTGTTTTGGCAAACAGGGAATCTACTGATTTGCTTGCTTTCTCTAGAGCTTTAACCAGCGCCTCAGATGTGATTGCACCAGTTGCAGCCACAGTGCGAAGTTGTCCAACTGTAATACCCATACCTTCAGCAATTGCTCGAGCTAAAGCAGGAGTCTGCTCCATTACCGAGTTTAACTCTTCGCCTCGCAATGCACCCGCACCCAAAGCCTGATTAAACTGTACCAATGCTGCTTCTGCACTAGCAGCGCTTGCACCACTGATAGCCACAGCTTTTGATACTGTTTCAGTGAGTTTGGCTGTTTGGTCCATGGTGAGGCCAAGTGTTTTAGCATTATTTGCAAAACCTTGATAAACCTGTGCCGCAGCATCCCATGATTGCCGTGTTCTTTGAGCGATATCAAATG
>CAJYHH010000161.1 GCA_913773825.1 Candidatus Sericytochromatia bacterium
GACCATAATCTGGCGCCTGAAGATGTTGAAGCCGCTCTGGCTCGTCATCCTGATGTCAAAGGCCTGCTGCTGATCAACCCCACTTATTATGGCGTGACCTGCGATATCCGCACCATTGCCAGTATCTGCCATAAACACGATAAACCCTTATTAGTTGACGAAGCGCACGGCCCTCATCTTCATTTTCATCCGCAACTGCCGGTCAGCGCGGTGGATGCAGGGGCTGATTTAGTCGTGCAGTCCACGCATAAAATTATTGCGGGCATGACCCAGACTTCGATGTTCCATGTGCGCCATGGCCGCATCAATCTTGATCGCGTACGCAAAATCCTGCAGCTGCTGCAGTCCACCAGTCCTAACTATGTGCTGATGGCATCACTTGATACGGCCCGCCGCCAGATGGCGTTACACGGCCGTCAGCTGCTGACTCATGCCATCGACATGGCCGAATGGGCCCGTGCTGAACTGAATAAAATTCCTGGCGTGTATTGTTTTGGCCGTGAGCGCGTAGGCTTTCCTGGCTTTTATAATCTCGACCTGACTAAGCTCACGATTAACGTTTCACGCTTGGGCATCTCTGGCTTTGACTGTTTAGATCTGCTCAATGAGCGCTATAACATTCAGTCTGAAATGGCAACGCTGACCAATGTTTTGGAAATTGTCACCTTTGCCAATACCAAGCAGGATATGGAGCGTCTGGTTGAAGCCTTTAGAAGTATTGCACAGGATATCCACAACAAAGGGGTCCCCAAACAATTACTGCCTTTGGTCCAGCAAATGGATTTACCTGCTTTACCCGAAGCCATCCTGACACCTCGCGAAGCCTTTTATTCTAAAACTGAGCGTGTGCCGTTTGAAAAATCAGCTGGCCGAATCTGTACAGAAATTGTCTCGCCTTATCCACCTGGGATTCCGATTCTGGTGCCCGGTGAGCGGATTACCCAAGAGCTGGTTGAATATATCCAGCTGGTCTATCGCCACGGTGGCTTTATTAACGGGCCTGAAGACATTCGTCTGCACACCATCAAGGTTGTTGCTTAAGTAGTAGGTGGTAGAGGGTAGGGATTAGTTGGGGTTAAGAGAAATGTCCAGCCCCTTCCCGGCTTATCTTTTTCTTGCCCTACCTACTCCCTACTACTCCCCACTTAGCAAAACTCTCTTTTAGAGCCTGTTTGCCATTGTGTTCCAAAACATCGCCATGGCTCATAATCACACGCTCAAAGTCCCAGGCCAGCAGCTGTGTAAGCGTTTGGGACATGAGGGCTTTGTTTTTAATCATGGAGCGCGCCATGCGGGTGGGGCCAAATTTGCCATAACCGTCGTTAAGGCTCATAAACAGCCGTGTCCAGCTATGGTCAGTTTGCTGAATATTAAACACCAGATCAGTTAATAGCAGACTGCGGCTGGGGGCATGAAAAAAGGCTCGCTCTTCAAATTGGCCAAAGCCTGATAAGAGCTGGATCGGGAGCTCTGCGGCCCAGGCAGCGGACTCGGGTTCTAAGATCTGAAGCCCAGACTGTTTGGCTTTTAAGCCTGCTGGGCCATAGATTTTGGCTGCTGGAAAAAGCTTTGCTGTGGCGGGTAAAGCCAGATGGTGCATGGTGTTGGGTGCCAGCAGATAGTTGACAGGGCCAAGCTGCTCCAGCTCTGTTTTTAAGCTGGAAAGGCCGGCACCCGGTGAGTGCAGCAAAAGACTGTCATCCAGAAGACGAATTACTGTTGTACGTGTGCCCAGGCAGGCGCCGAGCAGTTTAAACGGGTGATCAATCACCCATAGATTTTGGTCAAGTTGGTGCAGATAGAGAGCTGATTCACTAGGCATAAATTCAGTCTAGGCGTTTATAAAATAATAGTCAAGTTAGTTGACTATTTGCATATGTTTTGATGTTCAAAGGCTGAAAAGCTGATTTGGCCTCAATTTTGTCAGGCTTTTAACGGTAAATGAAATGTTAATAGATTAATATCTGTGAATTAAATTGCTAAGATAAAGAAGATCAACTTTGCAAAAAGGAGATAAGCCTATGCTTCCATTTAATCAGGAAACGCTTAGAGAGCTCATCGATCACGAAGGCCGACCTGCGGTTTCAATCTACCTGCCAACTCAGCAGGTAAAGCCCTTGCAGGATGAGCAAGATCGGATTCGGTTTAAAAATGCGCTGGATCAGGCTGCTGTTCGTCTGCAGCAGCAGCATGGTTTTGCTTTTGGCAATGTCGAAAGGCTGCTTGGCCCTGCTCGTTTGCTGCTTGATGATACTAAATTCTGGAGCAATCAGAGTCAGGGTCTGGCTGTTTTTATTGCCCCGGATTTTTTTAAAGCTTATCGCTTACCGGTCAGCTTTGATGAACACGTGATTGTGAATCATCGTTTTCATATTCCACCGCTGATGACTTTCTTTGAGTCGCTGCGCCGGTTCTTTGTGCTGGCGTTGAGTCAGAACGAAGTCAAAATCTTTAAAGGCAACAAGCTTGAACTTGAAGAAATTAATCTTAGCGACTTGCCGCATGATATTCAGGAAGTGCTGCGCTTTGACGACTTTGAAAAAAAACGACATGGGACTGCAAACTCAGGAGCCGGGATGATACATGCTGGCGAAGAACTCTACAGCAAAAAAGAGCAGCTAGCGACCTTTTTCCGGCATATCGACGAAGCATTACTTCCTATGCTGACTTCAGAAAAAGCACCGCTGGTACTGGCCTGTGTGGATTATCTTTCCGCGATTTATCGCCAGGTCAGCCGTTACAGCCTGATTTTGGAGCAGGCTATTACCGGCAATCCGATTCATACGCCCATTAAAGAGCTGCATAGTCGTGCTCTTGAAATTGTTGAGCCTATGCTGCTTAGCGATCGAGATGCGGCCCTTGAGCACTTTGGCGAACTCAGCAATACCGAGCGGATTGTCTACGGCGCTGCAGATGTTCTCAAAGCCGCGTATACCAGCCGAATCGAAACGCTATTTTTGGCCAGTGAGATGGGTCCACGAGGTGAACTCACTACAGAAGGCAAAGTTGAGATTCACGCGGACAGCCGTCCAGACGATGAAGATCTGATCAATCTGGCAACAATTTATACCCTGCAAAACGGTGGCCAGGTCTTTACTCTTGAATCCGGAGAGCTGCAGTCCGTTACTCCCACCCGCCTCACAGGAACCGGTGAAGTAGCGGCGATTTTAAGGTATTAAAAAGTTAAGCGCAAGCGCGGCTTGCGGTTTTGACACTCACGGGGTGGGTCTGTTTAGAGCAGCTCACGCCGTGTTTCAGAAACAAACAAGAAAAGTTAAACGTTCTAAACGTCTATCGAGCCTTAACCAGTGGGCTTGATCCGCTCCTTATTTTTTTACTTGTCGCTTATGTCTTTGACTGATTGTCTGGCTAATAAGTTAAAAATCAAAAAAAGTTAGCTGACTTCTTGCGATTTTTTAGCTTGAGCAAAAGGTTTTTGTTCATTTAGCTGACGTCTGCCGGTTGCTCCACTTTTGTTTTCTTTGCTTTTACATGGTGCGTCATTGTCGTTTGCGCTATTCTGAATCAGAGATTTTGACTGCGCTGACATAATCGCGCTGGAGTTGTATATGCGCTATTTGGTGACACTTGCTTTCTGGACCTTCTTTACGTTTACCACGCTGCTGTTTTTTGTCATTGCGGTGAGTATTTGGCTGCTGACGGTCTGGTGGGATCGCCGTCTGGCCTTACTACATCTGTTTACCTGTTTTTGGGGCTATCTGTATATCTGGGTCATGCCACCCTGGGATGCCACCATTGAAGACCGTCATAAACTGCTCAAAACGCCCAGTGTAATGGTTTCTAATCATCAGTCAGGGCTAGATATTTTAGTCGCCTTTGGGTTGTTTTCGCATTTTAAATGGGTATCTAAAGCCGAAAACTTTAAAGTACCCTTTATTGGCTGGAACATGAAGCTGAATCGCTATATCCCGATTCTGCGCGGTGATAAAGACAGTATTCGCAAGATGATGGCGGCCTGTGAAAAGACCCTCAAAAATGGCTCGTCAGTCTATTTGTTTGCAGAGGGCACCCGTTCACCCACTGGGGTTGTTAAACCCTTTAAACCCGGCGCCTTTATTTTGGCCCATAGCCAAAAAGTGCCGATTCAGCCCTTGGTTTTTAATGGCACAAAAAATGCTCTGCCCAAACGCAGTTTGATGTTTCATGGCTACCATCGGATTACACTCAGAGTAATGGATGCGATTCCCTATGAGCGCTTTGCAGAACTCAGCGTTGAAGAGACAGCTGAAATGGTGCGTCAACTGATTGCCGCTGAGGTCAAAGAAAATCAAGATTTAGCGACCTCTGAAGCTGCAAGCTGAGCTTAGCGTTGACTTAGTTAGCTTTATAATTAGGCTAACTAATTACGGAGCTAGGAAACCAATTGATTGAGATGTTGCTCAGCTTCATTAACCGACATCATGCGGCCATTGGCGCCAATATACATCGACAGACCGTTATTGAGCAGCTCACGCC
>CAJYHH010000162.1 GCA_913773825.1 Candidatus Sericytochromatia bacterium
CTCAAAACTCACCACCCACCACGCAGGCACAGCCTGCTCTTACGTTCTCCACTGGAGCCATTTGAGGTAATTGGTGTAACGCTGGTGCAAATATTTAAGCCTCAGCACATCGTCATAAACCGGGCCAGACAAGGGCGGTGTGCGAAGCAACTCACTGAGTAAATTTTCAATTCCCTGTAAACGCTGGCCGACTTGTTCGCTGGTGACACCCTGCAGGCCGCGTTCAAATTCTGCGCTAAGCTCACGGATTGGATCTGAATCATCAAGATTTAAGCGCTCGTACTCCTGGCAAGATGCATCAAATAAGCGCCGCAGCCAGGAGATGCGGTCAATCCGGTAAACCTGATTTTCAGGCGCGCTAAAAAAGCGAGCTTCGGGATTTTGAATCAGCTTATCATGAAGCACAAACGGTAAAATCTGGCGCACATCGTCTAAGCCCACGGCTGAATTGCCGCGGAAATAAGCCAGGGCTTTACAGAACAGAATTAACGTCAAAAGTGCTCGGACTGACAGGCCGTTTAAGGTTTGTTCACCCAAATCGTCATGTAAACCATGGTCATAGCCATCGTCAGGCAAACTGACAATTTCACGGGCTGACAGCCTCAGGGTGTCTTTGGTTTTGTATTCGAGCTGCATGCCAGCCGGATCACAGAATTCAAATTGCGAAGCAAAGTGTTCAATCCGGCGGCGAATCGGCTCTGGGACGTTGATTTTAAGCACATCTGCATAAAGCTGATCCATTTCAGCTTCGCTAAAAATAATATCTGGGGGCACTACTTCTTCGGGTTTAATTTCGTTTTCGATCCGAACCATCAGCTCACCTAAAAAGCGGCTGGAGAAGTGAAGGGTTTTAACCACAATATCAATGCGGTCTCGCAGGGCTTCAATTACCTGATAAGTGCCCCCAGCGCTGTCTGCGTTGGCGGTCAGATACCAGGCGGCTTCAGGGCATTCATAGATCTGGTCGAAGATTTCGGCATAATTATCACCCATGACGGTCAGCAGAGCAGACTGGGTGCGGGTCGGAATGCGGTTGTATTCATCGATGATTTTGACGCGCATACCCAACCATTTACGCCAGGAGATCTTAATCTGATCCATACTTCGCGCTTCAATTAAGTCAGAAGGCATTGGATTGCCAAGCAGATCAGAGATGGTCATCTGGGGCTGGCCGTGTTGAATCGCGCGGCGGACTTCCCGTACCGGGTAACCTGCCAACACGCCCATTAAGACAGCTGATGCTGTTTTGCCACGGCCTGGCCCGCCGATTAGCAGACATTTGCGCCGGACCGCAAAGTTAAGCAGCGGTAGCAAAACAAAGCTGGAATAACTCTGGTCACTGGGTAAAGTCAGACGGCTATTCCCCACCGGAAAGCTGCGTTCTGGCCCGTCTAGATATTCAATATCGTAATAGGGGCTGATAATGGCGTGATTGACGATCCAAAAATAGGCCTGACGGAGTTTTTCGTCTAAGGCCAGACCCGCTGCATGGGATTCTCTTTCAAGGGCTGCGGGGCCTTCATAAAGCTCTGCAACATCAAAAACGCGCTGTCGGGGAGGAGCATGGGGATTAGTCGGCGATTGGCTGACCTTTTGAAAATACCGAACCCGATCTGATTCAGTCATCTATCCTCATACCTTCTGTTCTCTGCTTGTTTGTAAGTTGCTGTGCGGTAATTATGAAAAGCCTTTTTCGCCGTCAAATTCATACAGCAATTCGCTTTTGATAAAATCCAGACCTTTGGCGCTGAGCTGATCAAAGGCATCAATCAGCTTACTGTGCGTGACAAGACCGGGTTCACCAAGCAGACGCAGGCGCCAGTGATCGGTGCAGAAGGTCTCAGGAAAGCCATCAGGCCAGACTTTGACACCTCGGTTCGTAATCATCTGGAGCTGTAGCCCTTCAGGCGAAAACTCACCCAATTGTTCAACTAAGCCTGAAACATGTTGGCCTTCATAGTTTAAAAAGACATCTGCACCAACTAAGTCTTTTTTGACTACCGGGCGCTTATAGGGTGGAATCTGGAAATTAGGTTTGTCTTTTTGGTAACGCACCGGACTTAAAGTCTGAGGCTCTTGCCCCAGACGAGCAATCACTTCCTGGGCAAAGCGGCTGGTGCCAACTAATTGACGGCCCTCATGATAGACATCATAAGTAAGAAAACCATCTTCGAGCGTTTTGAGCCAGGCATTGTGAATCCACTCAGCGACATGGGGCTGATCGATGTGGTTCAGCATCATCACAGCAGCCATAATCATGCCAGAAGGATTGGCCTGATCCTGACCCGCACGGTGGGGGACGGCACCATGAATGGTTTCAAACATGGCGCAGTCAGCACCAAAATTAGCTGATCCGGCCATGCCGATTGAGCCTGCCAGCTGGGCGGTCATATCGTTTAGAATGTCGCCATACAGATTGGGGGCTAACAGCACATCAAAGCTTTCGGGAGTATCCGCAACTTTGGCCGTGCCGATGTCGACAATCCAGTGTTCGTTTTCGATATCTGGATATTCTTGGGCGACAGCATTAAAGGTTTTGTGAAAGAGCCCATCCGTCATCTTCATGATATTGTCTTTGGTAAAGCAGGTGACTTTTTTACGGAAGTTGGCGCGGGCGTATTCAAAGGCATAGCGCACAATTTTATGGCAGCCTGGGCGGCTAATCAGCTTGGTGCAT
>CAJYHH010000163.1 GCA_913773825.1 Candidatus Sericytochromatia bacterium
GCCGGTCGTGCCCGGATTTTAAGGCGTGAGGCATTAGATCGTCTGGAATCGGAAGCCTTGGTTTTTCATGAACGTGTCCGCACGGGTTATCGAGAATTGGCTACAGCTGAGCCTAAACGCTGGATCAGACTGGATGCCGACTTGTCTGAATCTGAACTTGCCGGCCAAATCTGTGAGTTAATCAGCCCACGCTTAGCCCATTGTTGATGGTTTCGCGCAGATTGACTAACTAAACGGTGGGTTGAGCCTGCTCTGCTGTCTGAATAGCAGGTGGATCTTCGACCAGTTTAAAAAACAGGCTTTCCCATTCCCAGACGCGCAAATCCCAGGTGTAGTGGGTATTGAGCCAGGCAATCTGAGAAAAGCTCCGACTCAGCATCTCATCTGGTTTTTCTTTGATGTCCTGGAGCAGTTTAAGGACTGCTGCACTGTAACGTGTAAAAAAGTCTTCTGCGGGATCTGGCGTCACCCAAATCGGATGTTCCCGGCAGATTTCATGTAGCCCTTCGTGTTCACAGGCAACCGTCAGGCAGCCTGCTGCTAAAGGATCAATCAGTTCACTCAGGCCTGGATCCATAAATGCCAGCGGATGGCAGACGACATGACAACGCAGGAGTTTTTCGACGTAGCTGGGCCAGGGTTCAGAATCAAAAACCGTTACATCTGTAAGTTCACGACAGCGCTTAATCAGTTCCTGATGCTGTTCTGAGGCCAGTTCAGGTTCAAAGCCGGGTTTTAAAAACACGTTAAGCTGCAGTTCAGGCAGCTCTTGTTTGATCTCACTAAAGAGTTCTAGGGCTTGAGCGAGACCATGGCTGGGATCCGCACAAAAAGCCATGGTGAGCGGCCCTTCATGTAGTTTGGCAAGCTGATCGCTGGATGTAAAACGTTTGCGCAGCGTGCGGACAATGGTGGGCCAGCGGTAATTGCAGCGCTCACGAGGCAGTTTATAAAGCTCTTGATAACTGCGTGTCAAATAAGTGCTTTCAAAAACAAACGCTGTCCAGGCCTGCCGAACGGCCTGATGCTGAAGCGGCATCATCGTTATATGTCGTGCCTGTAAATGGCTCCAGAGCACCAGCGGGGTTGTTTCTGGTAAATAAGGCCGAATGCTGTTGGCGCCGTCTAAGCTATCTAAACAGACCACCACATCAAAGTCAGATTCTTGCCAGAATCTTTCAGCATCAAGCGGCAGCGGAGCAAAGCGAAGGCCCGGCGTTTCGCTGATGTCATCGCGCTCACAGAGCACGGTTACATGATTATTACGCTGCGCCAGCGCAGATGCCAGATAAATCAGATCAAGCTGCGGACGAGGCAGGACCTGGTTGTAAAGGCTATTGAGGCTATAGCTCAATTCAGAAATATCAACAAAACAGATCTTTTGATTCAACATTTAGAAATTTTTAATATGTCACATGTTAAGATGCATTTTAGTTCCAAGGCAATCATTATAACCTTGTTGGATAATCAAAAAAATAATTGTACTCACGTCATTGAAAGGATCTTGTTTCATGAAAAAAATTC
>CAJYHH010000164.1 GCA_913773825.1 Candidatus Sericytochromatia bacterium
AGCAGATCTGAGCCCCTCAGAGCAAGACGCTGAGCTGGATCAGCTTCTTCAGAGTCTGGCGAAGCTCTTGCAGATAGAAGTTGTGGAACAGCTGAATTTTTCACAGCTTGAAGGCAAATTAGCCGACTTTATTATGGAACTACTGGCCCAGCGAGGTTCTGCCCCACCCGGCCAGCCTGGACATCAGCTGTTTGAGCTGTTTTCAGATTATATCGACTTCCTGAGCAATGTTGACTATGGCGGTGATTATGTCGCTGCTGGTGAACATCTCACCCGCTGCGGCTCACTACTTGAGGGCTTAGCCCAAAGTGAGCAGGAGCAACAGATGTTAGAAACCTGGAACGATATTCCTTTTTCGCTCTCAGTGCTCGTTATGCAGCGTGGGTTTATTGCCTAAGCCTCAATCCAGACCGGTTTAATGACCAGAGTGTTCGGAGTGATCTGATTGCTCTGGTGACGAGTCTAATTTGGGCTCTGACAGGTCAGAACTTTCAGCTGGCTCAGCTGGCTCAGTATGCTCGTCATGAATCATAGCTGGCGGACGCAGGCGCAAATAGACCCTAAAGCCATAAGGCACGTCCCCATAAACCTGCCTGACGTCAGCACTGGCAAAATACACGCTGAAGTCAGCGCCTAAACCCAGATCAAAATGATCAGAAGTGTCCAGATCGCGGATCCCGCCCAGGGTCAGAGCCCCAATTTTATGAATAGCGTGATAGTGAGTGGCCTCAGTCAGACCTAAGCCTGTTTTATCAACCAGTTCAAAGCGACCATAGACGTGGTTACGCTGCTGATCCCAATCATACTGACTTTCTAAGCCAATGCTGTGCAGCACCTGGGGCTCATCATGAAATTCCTGGTTCATTCCCCAGACAGCAGTGCTTGAGAGCAAGCCCTCGGCTAAGGGCAAAACATGGGTCACAGAAGCGGTGGTGCGATACACATCACCAGGCGCTAAGGCTTCAGGGTCTTTTAATCGGCCATGGCTAATCTGCGCGACCCAGTTGTCATTGGGAATCCAGCTTAAACGGCTTGACCAGGAGTCCCAAGGGCCGAAGTCAATATCAAAGCGGTTTTCGTCAGGTTCACGACCATTAAACAACGAGGCTTCAAGCTGCAGCATGCGCCAGCGGGCGCCCAATGTGCCAACGCCGTAAGTAATATGGGTTGCGTCCTGTAAATGATGGGACAAAGGCGCCCAGTGATTATCAGCTGCAGAAGGCCGATGCATAAAGGCCGAAGGCCCCAAAGCCGGTTCACCGGCTAAACCAGCATAGGCAAAAACATTCAGATCGGGGGTTAAATTCAGGGTATAACGCGCGGCCAGCTCCATTAACAAATCATGGGGGTGCTGTTTATCGCGCAAAGGCTGACCTTGATACGTTTCACCGGTCTGAAATAACTCAGGGGTGCCGCCCGGCGGCAAGGTCAGGGCTTCCAGGCTGCCCATCAAACGTAAATCTAAAATCCCTGGGCCTAAATTGCCGGTTAACATCCCCATCGCCCAGTTTTCAGCTGCCCAGGTATTGGCGCCTCGTGGCCCACCCTGATGGTTATAGCCTGCGACAAGATCGCCATGTAACATCCATAGCCAGTCGCCGGTTTCCCAGGACCACATGCGCATCGGGCTGGTCTGAGGCAAGATACTGGTGCCAGAACCCAATGTCCTGGCTCGTTCCATCAGCTTATA